>NZ_CP045505.1 GCF_013376455.1 Desulfolutivibrio sulfodismutans DSM 3696
GTGCCCAATTCCATCCGGTGCATGGAATGGGAGGTGCGCTCCTATTCCAGCATCGACAGCGTGCTTGGGTTTTCGCGGCTTTTGCAAAATGACAAGGACATCGGCAAATACGATTTCGTGATCATCGACACCCCGCCCAACATCGGGCCCATGCTGCGCAACGCTTTACTCATCTCCCATTCCGTGCTGGTCCCCTGCCCCGTGGGGGATCAATACGCCCTGGACGGTTTTTCCACCTTCATCCAGGTGCTGGCCCAGGCCAAGCAGCAAAACAAGGCCCTTATCCTTCTGGGCGTGGTGTTGACCAAGATGGACGGCCGGGCCGTGACCCATAAAAAGAACAAGAGCCGCATCCGGGCCTTTTTCGACGCCAAGGGCATTCCGGTTTTCGACACCGAGATCCGGGTCAACATCGATATCGACCGGGCCCATTCCCATCGCAAGACCATTTTTGAATTCGACGCCACCAAATCCGGAGCACAGGACTACCTTGCCTTGGCCAAAGAGGTCATTGAGCATGTCCAGCAAAAAGACTAGTCCGACTCCGGACGATCTTTTTCGCAGCATTCCCCCGGCGGAAGAGTTCCACGCCTTTCCAGCCCTGGACGCCTTTCCGGCCGAGGCCATCGCCTTTTTGACGGGTCGTCGGGCCACGCCTGCCTCCCCCCCGGCCGCCACGGCGGCGCAACCCGACGCCGCGTCCCCTTTTTCCGCCCAACCGGAGCAAATCCCGTCCCTGGCCGTTCCGGAACCCCCCCCTCTCTCTAAGCCACACTTTAGACCACTCAGCCAGCCTCTCAACCGGTCAACAGGCCAGTCAAAAGGCCACTCAGCCAACCGGAAGGCCACCCGCACAGCCAGCCAGAAGGCCAGCCACTCAACCAGCCACACTAAATACCTGTCTCAAGGCCATTCTCAAGACCAAACTTCAAACCACACAAAAGACCAGACACCAGACCACTCACAAAACCGCACACAAGACCTCTCTCCGGCCGATCCGGGGCAAGGGGCGCGCCGCCCGATTCCTGCCGCCCCCGAAAGGGCTGCGCAGGACGCCGGGGGGCCCCCGGATCCGGCCGCAACCTTTTCCCCGGCCACGGCGGATGAGTCCGCCCCAGCGGTCCCGGGCCGCGCCCCCCAGGCGCAAACGCCGTTGCTTCCGGCCTTTTCCCAATCCCTGGCCGACCCCGGCCCGGCCGCCAGGCTCAACGCCAACCAGCGCCGGGTATTGCTTTTTCTCTTAAGCGCCCGCCCCTACATCATCACCTTTTCCCAGATCGCCGCGGCCACGGGCATGGGCGAGGCCAGCGCCCGGACCATCCTGCGCCGCCTGGCCGTCCTGGATTTTCTGACCTTTAAAAAGGCCCGCGACGGCAACCTGCAGGGCGTGCGCATGGCCTTCAACCAGGAACTGTGTCAGGCCTTCCGGCAGGCCCTGGAGCACGGTCCTGAAAGCCAGACACTCAGCTACTCTCAAAGCCCATCACTAAGCCTTTCTTTGAACCACTCACTAAAACATTCTATAAACCAGAATCTCAGCCAGCCAATCACTAGGCCAGACTCTCAGCCAGCCACACTGTCGCCCCTCTTTCAGAAGGAAGGAAAAGAATCTATCCTTCCAGGGGAAGCGTCTGAAAAAGACAGGCCCTGGTTTGACGACTGGAGCGATGAATTTTTGGCCTTTTTATGGCCGAAAACGTATGGCGTGGGATTTCGCATGGACCACGTGCGCCGGGCGGCGGCCACGCGCCAGACCCTGGGCAGGCCCCTGGAGCGCGACTTGGTGCGCGTAAGCCTGGACCGCTGCGAATGGGAGATCGAAAATCTGGGCGATCTCAACGACTTAAAATCCGGCGAAAAGGTGCGCAATCCCCAGGCCTATCTGTTTATGGCCCTGTCGAAGTGGGGGATTTTGCGGCCGCATCCGGACTACGTGTCCCGGGAAGAGGAGCTGGCCAGGGAGGCGGCCCAGGAGCTTTCGTCCCGCCAGGAAGCGGCCCGCCAGATGGAGGACGCTCAGTTCGCCGCCTGGCGCGACGGCCTCGACGCCGACGCGCTGACGGAGGTTCTGCGCGGCTTTCCGGGCGGACCTCGCGATGTCTGGGTAAAAAATTACTGGAAAAAACATGTCTGCGCCGCACAAAAGTGACGCCCCGTCTGGCGCAGGCGAGTGCGTGCGGGCTTGAAACCGAGGGGGGGAACCCCCACAAAGGAGAGGCGATGAAACTGCACACCAAAATGCTGTTTTTGAGCGCGGCCCTGGTCGTGGCCACGGGACTGGGATGCGCCGGGAAGGGCGGGCTTTCCAAGGGTGCGTCGGCGCTTGACGCCGACAAGGACGGCAAGATCAGCCGTTCGGAGTTTCTGGCCAGATATCAGGCCAAGGACAAGGCCCAGACCCTTTTTAACCGGCTTGACGCCAGCGGCGACGGCTTTTTGGACCGGGACGAGACCGGATCCTATCCCGACGACTTTTGGACCAAGACCGAGACCAACGCCGAGCCCTAGCCCGGACGCGTTTTCAGCGGGCCAGCAGGGGCGCGGGAAGGGAGCCGGGCGGGACTGCCGCTGCTTTGGCGCAGCTTTGCCGCCGGTCTGCCGCGGGTTGTCCGGGCAGGTTGCCGAAGCGGGCCGGGATCGAGGCGTTGGCGGCCGTCGGCCCGTGGGGGATCGGCGCGGGAGTGATTGTTCGGCAGGAAGCATTGCGCTGGACCTGGACGGTGCAGGCGACAATGGCGACAAGGGCGGCGTCAATGGCGGCGGCGATGGCGGGGCGGTCGGGGAGAGCGATGCCGGGGGGAGATATGGCGGGACATGGGGAAAAAATCCTGATGCGGCGGGCGCACGCCCGCCCAGACGGGGCGGACAGGCCAGGCGGGCCAGGCGGGCCAGGCGGGGTGGACAGGGCGGACGGGGCGCGCCGGTGAGCGGGTTGCGCCTGGCCCTGTGCCAGCTCAATCCCACCGTGGGCGACATCGCGGGCAACGTGGGGCGGATGGCCGCCTTTCTCGACGCGGCCCGCGTGGCCGGGGCCGCCCTGGCGATTTTTCCGGAGATGTGCGTCACGGGCTATCCCCCGGAGGATCTGCTCCTGTCGCCGCGGTTTATGGACGCGGCCAGGGGCGGGGTGGAACGCTTTGTCCGGGCCAGCCGGGGGATGACGGTGATTTTCGGCGCGCCCCTGTGTGCGGGCGAGGCCAGAAACGCGGCTATCGTGGCCCATGACGGACGCCTTACGGCCACGTATTTCAAGCAGCTTTTGCCCAATTACGGGGTGTTCGACGAGATGCGCTATTTCACCCCGGGGACTCGCGACCTGATCGTGTCGCTGCCGCTTTTTCAAACCGGGGTGAGCATCTGCGAGGACATCTGGTATCCGGACGGCCCGGCCTCCCGGGAGGCGGCGGCCGGGGCCACCCTTTTGGTCAATATCTCGGCCTCGCCGTACCACCGGGACAAGGGCGCGGCCCGGGAGCGCATGTTGTCCGTGCGGGCCTCGGACTGCCGGTCCTTTGTGGCCTATGGCAACCTGTGCGGCGGGCAGGACGAACTGGTGTTCGACGGGCAAAGCCTGGTGTTCGCCCCGGACGGCGAGCTTTTGGCCCGTGGCGCGGCCTTTGCCGAAGACCTGATTGTGGCCGATCTGGACCCGGTCCAGGCCACCCGGGTGAGGCTTACGGACCCGCGCGGCCGGGTGCGCCCGCAGGCGGCCAGGGCAGGGGGAGAAAGGGGCCCAGAGGGAACGGAAGTGGTCGATCTTGGCGCGACCTTGTCCGAACCTTGCCTAAACCTTGACATGGATTCGTCCGCCAATCATGCCACGACCGTGGCCGTGGCCGTGGCCGTGCCGCCGCCGCGCCGGATTCCGGCCCTTCCCTTGTCGCCGTGCGCCGAGGTCTATGCCGCCCTGGTCACGGGGCTTCGCGACTACGTCCGCAAAAGCGGCTTTTCCGGGGTGCTCATCGGCCTGTCCGGGGGCATCGACTCCAGCCTGACGGCCGCCCTGGCCGCGGACGCCCTGTCTCCGGCCCAGGTCATGGGCGTGGCCATGCCCACGCGCTACTCCTCGGACCACAGCCTTGAGGACGCCAGGGCCCTGGCCGAAAATCTGGGCCTGGACTTCCGGATCATCCCCGTGGACGGCATTTTTCAATCCTTTCTGGACGCCCTGGCCGGGCCCTTTGCCGGGCGCGCCCCGGACGTCACGGAAGAGAACCTGCAATCGCGGGCCCGGGGCACGCTGCTGATGGCCCTGTCCAACAAGTTCGGCCGCCTGGTGGTGACCACGGGCAACAAGAGCGAGACGGCCGTGGGCTACAGCACGCTTTACGGCGACACGGCGGGCGGGTTTGCGGTCATCAAGGACGTGCCCAAGACCCTGGTCTACGCCCTGGCCCGCTGGCGCAACGCCCTGCCCGGGGAAGGCGGGGAGGGCGGGGAAAGCCGGGCCGCCCTGGGATTTCTCGGACCCTGCGGCCGGGCGGCCATTCCGCCCCGGGTGCTGGTCAAGCCGCCCTCGGCGGAGCTGGCCCCGGGACAGGTGGACGCCGACTCCCTGCCGCCCTACGAGGTGCTTGACGCCATTGTGGCCGATTATGTGGAGCGGGGCATAAGCCTGCCGGAGATGATCGCCCGGGGCGGCCAGCCCGACGCCTGCGCCCGGGTGGTGGGGCTGGTGGAGAAAAGCGAATACAAACGGCGGCAAAGCCCGCCCGGGGTGAAGATCACCCCCCGGGCCTTCGGCAAGGACTGGCGTCTGCCCCTGGCCGGACGTTTTACGGGCGGCTTCCAGGGCTGACGCCGCCGCTTTCAATCCCTGCGGCGGGCGCGCCTGCCGTCCTGGTCCGGACCACGGATCAGGACGCGATCAGGAAAACGAAAAAAGGGCGGATATGACGATCACGCTTTCCACGGTCACGCCGGTCTATTCCGGAGAAAAATACCTCGCCGAGCTGGTCGGACAGCTCGATCTGTTGCGCACCCGGTGGGAGCGGGAAAACGCCCCCATCCGTCTTCTGGAATGCATCTTTGTGGATGACGGCTCCATCGACGATTCGGCCGCCGTGCTCAAGGGGTTGTCGCAAAAGTATCCGTTTGTCCGGGTCATCGAGTTGTCCCGGAATTTCGGCCAGCACCCGGCCACGGCGGCGGGCATCCTCTATGCCTCGGGGGACTGGGTGGCGACCCTGGACGAGGATCTGCAGCATCCGCCGCATATGATCGAAACCCTGCTGCGCAAGGCCGTGGAGAAACAGGCGGACGTGGTCTACGTGCATCCCTCGGAGCGGGTGCATGGAAACCTGATCCGCGATCTTGGTTCGCGCTCCATCAAAAAGATCCTGTCCGTGCTCACCGGAAACAAAAACATCGAGCACATCAGCAGCTTCCGCCTCATCCGGGGGTCCGTGGCCCGGGCCACCAGCAGCGTGTGCAGCCACGACACCTATTTCGACATCGCCCTGACCTGGTTCACCAACAAGATCGAATACATCAGCGAACCCCTGCACGACGAACGGCACATGCAAAGCGGCGCAAGCGGCTACACCCTGGGCAAGCTTCTGTCCCACGCCCGGCGCATGGTCCTGTCCACCCACACCAAGGTGCTCCGGGCCGGGGGGCTGCTCGGGCTGGCCATGTTTTTGGTGAGCATCCTTTTTTCTTTCTATCTGGTGGTCAACGCCTTTTTCCCCTTCCACGTCATCGAGGTGAAGGGCTGGACATCCACCATGACCGCCATCCTGTTCACGGGCGGCATTACGCTGTTTCTTTTGGGCATCGTGCTGGAATACGTGTCCATCGTGCTGTTGCACACCCAGGGCAAGCCGGTGTTTTTCGTCATCGACCGGGAGATGGACGCGCCGCTTCGGGCCTATTTCGCGGAAACCGGCCATGCTCGTTCTGCGTAAGGCCGGGGGCCGGTCCCCGGGGGCTGTGGCGGCCCTTTTCGGACTTGGGCTCATCGGGGCGGGTCTTGCCCGTCGCCTGCAGGGGCTTGGCTACGCCAGGGCGGCCGAGCTGCCGTTTTCCTGGGGAAAAAGGCAGGACCGGGGACGCGAAGCGTCCGACATCGCGGCCGCGCTGAAGGCCATGGAGCAGGGGGCCGCGGGACCCATGCGGCTGGATATCGTCTGGAGCGCGGGGCAAGGCGGTTTCGGCATGGACGAGGAGCAGGCCGGACGGGAGCTGGCCGATTTCGCGGACATGCTGGATCTGGCGGCCGGTCTGGCCGGGAGGCCGGAGCAGCGGACGGTGCGCGTCCACCTTCTGAGTTCGGCCGGGGGGCTTTTCGAGGGGCAGCGAAACGTCACCCTTTCCACGCCGCCAGCCCCGAAGCGGTGCTACGGCCTGCTCAAGCTGCGCCAGGAGGAGCTCCTGTCCCAGGTGGCGGATGCCGACCGGATCGTCTATCGTCCCAGTTCGGTCTACGGCTTTTCCGGGCCCGGCAGGCGCATGGGGCTCATTCCCACCCTTTTGGCCAATGGCGCGCGGTATCAGGTCTCCACCATCTACGGCGCCCCGGACACCCTGCGCGACTACGTTTCGGTTCAGGATGCGGCGCAATTTCTGGCCCGGCAGGTGGATGCGGCCCAGGGCGGCTCACGGATCCTGCTTCTGGCCTCGGCCCGGCCCACATCCTTAAGCGAGGTGCTGAGCGCCGTGGAAACGACGCTCAAGCGGAAAATTTTCATCACCTACCGGGGGGACGCCTCCGACAACACGGCCCACATCACCTTTTCACCCCGCGCCCTGCCGCCAGACTGGCGGCCATGCGGCATCGATGTGGGCATTCGGACGTTGTGGAATTTTTTTTGCCATTGATCCGGGCACACCCAGGCCACGGGCTGCCGCGCCGGGACAGACACGAACGGCCCCATGCCTTCACGGCCCAGAGGAAACAACGAATGCAGGGCGTCGCACCTGAAAAAGACAGGATGTTTTTCATGCCCAGAGAGGAACGTAGAGCGTGACTATTTCCATTTACATACCGGTCAGAAACGGCAGCGATTTTCTTGAGGAAACGATCCGGTCCATCCTGGCCCAGACGTTTCAGGACTGGCGGCTGGTCATCAAGGACAACCGCTCCACGGACGAGACGCCGCGCATCGTGGAAAAATATCTCCACGATCCGCGCATCACCTGGATGCAACACCCCGAGAACATCGGTTCCGTGGGCAATTACAACAGTTGTCTGGTGGACATCCCCACGAAATACTATCTTATCCTGTCCCATGACGACTATCTGCGCGACGAAACCGCCCTGGAAAAGGCCCATGCCGTCCTGGAGGCCAATCCGGACATCGTGAAGGTCCACTGCGACATGCTTTTCGTGGACGGCGACAGCAAGCCCATCTTTCCCCGCCGCTTCCGCCGCGCCGGGCGCATCCAAAACGACGCCGTGGCCCGGGCCTCCATCCTGACCACGCGCAATCTGTTCGGCATCCCGCTTCTGATCCGATCCGACGCCGTGGGCGGCGTCCGCTACGATCCGGACCTGTACCACACGGCGGATGTGGACTTCTCCATCGCCCTGGGGCGCGGCCGGGACATGTACCATATTCCGGAGCAGCTCATTGCGTTGCGCATCCACAAAAACAACAATACCCACCGCCGTTACAACACCATCTCCCGGGAACTTGCGGTCTCGGCCAAAAAAAACGATATTGCCCTGTCCGGGCAGGACCGGCTGGTCATGTGGTGCAGCGACAGATGGCAGCGGCTGCAAAAATTTATTTTTTTCAAGGTGCTGTGCCGCTGACGGGAAGGCGGGTTGGCCTGCGGCGGCAGGCGGGGCGCGGCCTTGAAGAAGACGGCTTTCGCAGACATCGAAATAAGCCTGCGGAAAAGCGCATCCTTTTCACAGACATCCGGGTAAGGAAGGCGAGCGACATGCAAGCGATCATTTTGTGCGGGGGATTGGGCACCCGCCTCCGGGAAGAAACGGAGTTTCGCCCCAAACCCATGGTCAACGTGGGGCCGCGTCCCATCCTGTGGCACATCATGAAGATCTACGCCAGATACGGGCACACGGATTTCATCCTGCCCCTGGGCTACAAGGGCGAGGTCATCAAGGATTATTTCTGCCATTATGAATTGATGAACAACGACATCACCATCGAGCTCGGCAAGCCGGACTCGTTTTGCCTGCACAACTGCCACGACGAACGCGGCTGGAGCATCACCCTGGCCAACACCGGGGAGCGCACCCTTAAGGGCGGCCGTCTCAAGCGGGTGGAACGCTACGTCAAGGGCGACACCTTCCTGCTCACCTATGGCGACGGCGTGGCCGACATCGACCTGGACGCGCTTTTGGCCTTTCACCGCTCCCACGGCAAGATCTGCACCGTGACCGGCATCAACCCCACGTCCCAGTTCGGCGGGCTGCATGTCCAGGGCGACAGGGTCATGAACTTCCGGGAAAAGCCCAAAGAGGCCAAGGAAAATCTGGTCAGCGGCGGATTTTTCGTCTTCGAGCGACGCATTTTCGACTATCTGACCCCTGACGAGAACTGCGACCTGGAATACGGCCCCCTGGAACGTCTGGCCGCCGAAGGCCAGCTCATGGTCTATCGTCATGCCGGGTTCTGGTATTGCATGGATACCCAGCGCGACATGGACAAGCTCAATCAGCTCTGGGATGCCGGGAATCCCCCCTGGAAGGTCTGGTGATGGAGCCAGACGCCGCGTTCTGGCGCGGCAAACGGGTTGTGGTCACCGGGCATACCGGATTCAAAGGCGGCTGGCTCACCCTGTGGCTGCGCCGCCTGGGGGCGACGGTGACCGGAATCTCCCTGCCTCCGGACACGACCCCCGATCTCTTCACCCTGGCCCGGGTGGCCGAGGGGATTTCCCACCATCTGGCGGACATCCGGGACCGGGAGGCCGTGGCCCGCATCATCCGCGAGGCCGATCCCCAGGCGGTCTTTCATCTGGCGGCCCAGCCCCTGGTGCGCCCCAGCTACGACGACCCCATCGGCACCTTTTCCACCAACGTCATGGGCACGGCCCATGTGCTCGACGCCCTGCGTTTCTGCCCGAACCTGCGGGTGGTGGCGGCCATCACCACGGACAAGGTCTACCGCAACCGGGAATGGCCGTTTCCCTACCGGGAGGACGACCACCTGGGCGGCCACGACCCCTACAGCGCCAGCAAGGCCGGTTCGGAGATCGTGGCCGCCTGCTACCGCGACGCCTTTTTCAAGGACCGGGGCGTGGCCCTGGCCACGGCCCGGGCCGGAAACGTCATCGGCGGCGGCGACTGGTCCCTGGACCGGCTCATTCCCGACGCGGTGCGGGCCTTTGGCGGCGGCGGCACGCTGCACATCCGGCGGCCGGACGCCGTGCGGCCCTGGCAGCATGTGCTGGAGCCCCTGGCGGGCTATCTGCGCCTGGCCCGGCTTCTTTTTGACGATCCCGGCCTGGCCGGGGCCTATAATTTCGGACCCCACACCTCCGAGGCCGCCACCGTGCGCCAGGTGGTGGAACTGGCCCGGGCCGCCTTTGGGGGCGGCGAGGTGGCCTACGGCCCCGGGGACGAAGGCCCCCATGAGGCCGGATGGCTGGCCCTGGAGACGGCCAAGGCCCGGACCCTGCTCGGGGTGCGGCCCCTGTGGAGCCTGGAGGAGGCCGTTGGCCGGACCATGGCCTGGTACGCCCGCCAGTTGCGCGGCCAGGACGCCCGGGAACTGTGCCTGGAGGAGATCGCGGCCTATGAGGCCCTGTTGCAGGGGGCGGCATGAGCGGCGGGCGTTTCGAAATCCGCACAACGCCCCTGGCCGGGCTGGCGGTCATCAGGCGGCTGCCCCGGAGCGACCCGCGCGGCTTCTTCGAGCGTTTTTTCTGCGCGGCGGAGCTGGCCCCGGCCGGTTGGACCGGCCCCGTGGCCCAGATCAACCGGACCCTGACCGCCTCGCCGGGAACCCTGCGCGGCCTGCATTTCCAGCATCCGCCCCACGCGGAAAAAAAACTGGTGAGCTGCCTGCGCGGCGAGGTTTTTGACGTGGCCGTGGACATCCGGGCCGGATCGCCCACCTTTTTGCACTGGCACGCCGAAATCCTGTCCGGCGACAACCATACCTCGCTTCTGATCCCGGAGGGCTTCGCCCACGGCTTCCAGACCCTCACCCCGGACGTGGAGATGCTCTATCTGCATTCCACGCCCTACGCCCCCGGGGCCGAAGGGGGCCTGCGCCCCGACGATCCCCGGCTGGCCATCGCCTGGCCCGATCCCGTGGCCCTGCTCTCGGAGCGCGACGCCGGGCACGCCCTGATCGACGAAACCTTTCAAGGGGTCATCTTGTGAACTGCCGCCACTGCGGGGCCGCCCTGAGCCTGCCCTTTCTGGACCTGGGAAGCGCCCCGCCCTCCAACGCCTATCTGACGGAAAGCGCCCTGCGCGCCCCGGAGACCTGGTTTCCCCTGCGGCTTCTGGCCTGCACCCGGTGCTGGCTGGTGCAGACCGAGGACCATGCCGGGCGCGAGCTTCTTTTCACCCACGATTACGCCTATTTCAGCTCCTTTTCCTCCTCCTGGCTGGCCCACGCCAAGACCTACGTGGCGGCCATGCGCGAGCGCCTGGGCCTGGGGCCGCACAGCCTGGTGGCCGAGGTGGCGGCCAACGACGGCTACCTGCTCCAATACGTGCGCCAGGCGGGCATCCCCTGCTACGGCATCGAGCCCACCCACGGCACGGCCATGGCCGCCCGGGAGAAGGGCGTCGAGATCGTGGAGGAGTTTTTCGGCGCGGAGCTGGCCCGGCGGCTGGCGGCGGACGGGCGGCAGGTGGACCTTGTGGCCGCCAACAACGTCTTAGCCCATGTGCCGGACATCGGCGACTTCGTGGCCGGGTTCGCCATCCTGCTCAAGCCCCAGGGGGTGGCCACCTTCGAGTTCCCGCACCTTCTGCGCATGGTCCGGGAAAACCAGTTCGACACCGCCTATCACGAACACTATTCGTACCTGTCCCTGACGGCGGTTTCGGCCATTTTTGCGGCCAACGGCCTGGCCGTGTTCGACGTGCAGGAGCATCCCACCCACGGCGGCAGCCTGCGGGTGTTCGCCCAGCGCGCCGATACCGGCCGCCGCGAGGCGTCCCCGGCCGTGGCCGCCATGCTGGCCACGGAGCGCGAGGCGGGCATGCTGACGCAGGCCTTTTACGCCGATTTCCAGGCCCGGGCCGTGGCCGTGAAAAACGGCCTGCTGGGTTTTCTCCTGGACGCGGCCGCCAAGGGGCTGGCCGTGGGGGCCTACGGCGCGGCGGCCAAGGGCAACACCCTGCTCAATTTCGCGGGCGTGCGCCCGGACCTTCTGCCCTACGTGGTGGACAAAAACCCGGCCAAACAGGGCAAATACCTGCCCGGCAGCCGCATCCCCATCGTGGACGAGGCGCATTTGCGCGCCGCCCGGCCCGACGTGGTGCTCATCCTGCCCTGGAACCTGGAGGCCGAGGTGGTGGAGCAGCTTTCCTACATCCGGGAGTGGGGCGGCCGGTTCGCCCTGGCCGTGCCCCGGCTGCGGGTGGTGTAGGGACGCACGTCCTTTTTCAGGGACGGGGCGCGGGGACGGCGAAACGCAAGGGGGACGGGCCATGCAGCGGATTTTGGTCACCGGGGCCGGGGGATTCGTCGGCCGCCATGTGCTGGCCGCCCTGGCGGGGCAGGGGGTGCGGATCATGGCTGCGGTGCGTGATCCGAAGGCCTTCGCCCTGGCGCATCCCGGGGCCTGCGACGCGGATTGCCTGTTTCGGCTGGATCTGGCCCGGGACCAGCCGGACCCCGCGACGCTTTTTACCGCCCTGGGCCGTCCCGACGTGCTTATTCATCTGGCCTGGGGCGGGCTTCCCGACTACCGGAACCTGGCCCATTTCGAGACCGAGGCCCCGCGCCATTACGCCTTCGTGAAGGCCATGGTCCAGGGCGGCCTGTCCCGGGTGGCGGCGGTGGGCACCTGCCTGGAATACGGCCTGCAAAGCGGCCCCCTGGCCGAGACCCTGCCCGCCCGGCCCGTGACCCCCTACGGCCTGGGCAAGGACATCCTGCGCCGCCAGCTGGCGGCCCTGTCCCGGGTGACGCCTTTTTCGTTTCTGTGGTGCCGACTTTTCTACATGTACGGCCCGGGCCAGGCTCGGGGCTCGCTTTTTCCGCTTCTGGCCGCAGCGGCGGCCCGGGGGGACGAGGCCTTTCCCATGTCCGGCGGCGAGCAGTTGCGCGACTACCTGCCGGTGGAGACCGTGGCCGACCTCCTGGTCCGGGCGACGCTTTCGCCTGCAGCCGAGGGGATCGTCAACGTCTGTTCCGGCCGCCCGGTGTCCGTGCGCACCCTGGTGGAACGCTGGATGGCCGAAAACGGCTGGCGCCTGCACCTTACGCTTGGCCGCTATCCCTATCCCGATTACGAGCCCCTGGCCTTCTGGGGTGACGCCTCCCGCCTCTCTGCCTTGTTCTCCTGATTCAGCCCTTGTCAATGTCGTGCACATGCTGCACAATGATGTGCATGGCGTGCCGTACACATTTCACAACCATGTCGGCGACAGCCTGTGCCTGCGTCGCCCTGCCGGGCGTCGTTCGTTTGCGCCTGCGGGCCGTCCGGGTTCGGAGCGCCTGTAGGCAACGCGCGAAACATCTTGGGAACACGTCGTTTCTGCATGACGTATCCGGGTGTTCTTCCTGTACCGGCGACGCCTTCAAGCCGTGATTGGCGCATGCGCGCCGTTTTTCCCCGTTCCGGGATAGCGGATGAAAAAGTCGTGCAATATGTGCACGATATTGTGCAAGGGAGTATCTTTCATGCAAGGCAGTCCGGAGCTTCGACACGACGTTCACCCGCTTGGAACCATGCCGATTCCGGGAAAAATCCCGACGGAAACGAACAGGCGGTCGCTCTACCGGCTGCACGGGCTTCCGGTCCTGCAAAACCGGGTCTACGACACCCCGGCCCAGGCCCGGGCCTGTCCCCGCGGGGTCATGGATCTGGTCCAGGACATGGACACGGGCCTGATCCACAATGCGGCCTTCGATCCCTCTGTCTTGGTCTATGATGAAAACTATCAAAACGAGCAGGCCGTCTCCGGGGTCTTCCGGGACCATTTGGACACGGTGGCCGGGATCGTGGAGCAGTGGTTCCGGGACATGGACCTGGTGGAGATCGGGTGCGGCAAGGGCCGGTTCCTGGAGCTTCTGCGTTCCCGCGGCGTCCGGGTTACGGGCATCGATCCGGCCTACGAGGGGACGTCGCCGGACGTGATCCGGGCGCCCTTTTCGCCGGAACTGGGCATCCGGGCCCAGGGCGTGATCCTGCGCCATGTGCTGGAACACATTGCCGATCCGGTGGGCTTTTTGCAAAACGTGGCCGAGGCCAACGGCGGGGGCGGGCTGGTGTACATCGAAGTGCCGTGCCTGGAGTGGATCGCGGATCGCCGGGCCTTTTTCGACATCTACTACGAGCACGTCAACTATTTCCGGTTAAGCGACCTTACGGCCCTGTTCGGCGCGGTGCACGATTCGGGGCGGTTGTTCGGCGGCCAATATCTCTATGTGGTGGCGGATTTGGCCAGTCTGCGCCGTCCGCGTCGGCGTTCGAAGGACGTATTTTCCCTCCCCGACGATTTTCTTGCGGCCGTGAACCGTTCGGCCCGGCTGCTGGCCGACCGGGGAGGCAAAAACGCCGTGGTGTGGGGCGGCTCCTCCAAGGGGGTGATCTTCTCCCTGCTCATGCAGCAGCGCGGCCTGGTGATCGATTACGTGATCGACATCAATCCTGCCAAACAGGGTCGTTTTCTGGCCGCCACGGGGCTCAAAGTGGACGCGGCGGAAACCGTGTTGCAATTTTTGAAGGAGGAAGATCTTGTTTTCATCATGAATTCAAACTATTATGAGGAAATCAGGGCGGTTTCCGGCCCCAATTTCAGGTATGTAAGGATCGACAATGACTGATTTTACCCGTCAGGTTCACGAGCGCATTCTCAATAACGGAAAAGACCTTCCCCTCAAACACGCCGCCCAAAGTTTTCTTCTGGAATCGTTACGCGCCTGTTATTCCTACAACTTCTCCTGGCTCTCCCGGCCCATCATCCAGTACCCCCAGGACATGGCGGCCCTGCAGGAACTCATCTGGGCCACCCGTCCGGACCTGATCCTGGAAACCGGCATCGCCCACGGCGGGTCGCTCATTTTCAGCGCCTCCATGCTGGCCCTTTTGGACATGTGCGACGCCATTGAGGCCGGACGGACCATGGACCCCCGCCAGTCGTCCCGCCGGGTGATCGGCCTGGACATCGACATCCGGGCCCACAACAAGGCGGCCATCGAGGCCCATCCCATGTTCTCGCGCATCACCATGATCGAGGGGTCGTCCATCGACCCGGAGGTGGTGGAGCAGGTGCGCACGGCGGCGGCGGGATATTCCCGGGTGCTGGTGTGCCTGGACTCCATGCACACCCACGCCCACGTCCTGGCCGAGCTTATGGCCTATGCCCCCTGGTCACCCCGGGAAGCTATTGTGTGGTCTTCGACACCATCGTGGAGGACATGCCCCAGGGCTCCTTCCCCGACCGTCCCTGGGACAAGGGGGACAACCCCAAGACCGCCGTGTGGGAATTTCTCAAGTCGCATCCCGAATTCGAAATCGACGCCATGATGCAGGACAAGCTGCTGCTCACCGTGGCCCCGGACGGCTTCCTCCGGCGCAAGGGGTGATCGGGCCTGTGGCCCCGGGCCGCTCCGATGGCAGGACCGGCCTGACACGGCGTTTCCTTCCGGGGCAAACGCGGGGTCGGCCCTGACAGGTTCTCTGTCGCGGCCGGAGATCCCGAGCAAACACCTGGATTCTGACCGACCCGCCCATGGTTGAACATCGCCCCTCCCCCGTTCCGGGCGCGCCGCCCGTTCCCTGGCGGGCCGCATTGGCGGCCTGGGGGGCTTTTGCGTGTCTGGCGGCCTTCTACCTCCTGTACGTCACCCCGCGCCGGGGCGTGCTTTTCAGCGACGAGGCGTGGTATCTGTACAACGCCGTGCGCGCCCTGCATCACGGCGAGATCGCAAGCTACCTGCCCCAGGCCCCGGCCCACCTGTTCAACGCCTTTTCCATGATCTTTCTCGGCGACGGCTACCTGCCCCAGCGTTACGTCTTCATCCTGGCCAACATGGCGGCGGGCGTGGCCCTGCTGGCTGGGGTGGGCGGCAAAAAGGCCCTGGCTACGAGCCTCCCCTTGGGCCTTGGCTGCGTCCTGGTGGCCGGGCTGTCGTCGGTGATCAATTATCAAAACGGCCCGGGACTTTTTTTGTGCCTGGGGCTGGGCCTTTATTTCCTCGGGGATCGGGCGGCCGGGCCGGTCGCGGCCTGGACCCTGTCCACGGCGGCCGGGTTTTTCCTGGCCGCCTCGGCCATGGCCAACCTGACCGTGACCCCGGGGTTGGCCATGATCTGCCTGGGGCTTTTGTGGCGGGCCTGGAGGACCGGACGCCTTCGTCGGGCCGTGGGTCCCCTGGCCTGCGGCCTGTTTTTTGGGGCCATGCTTGGCGCGTACGCCGCCGCTTTGGGCCTGGAGAGGCTGTTTCACGTCCCCAAGGGGCACGGCTTCCTGTACGGCCGGTTGGGGGAGATCGTGCTTTTGGCCGTGGCCTGGCCAGCGTTTTGGGGAGGCTTTGCCGGGGTGGCGGCGCTGTGGCGCAGGCGCGGGCATCGCACGGACCCCGTGGCCTGGGGCCTGTGGCTGCTGGTTTCGGCCGCCGCCGCCCTGCTGGTCAAGGCCATCCTCGTGGCCTGCGGGGGCCGGGTGGTGTTTCCCTTGGACCCGCTGCCCACCCTGAACCCGGTGATCCTTCTGCCCCATTACGCCTACGGGCTGCTCTGCCTGGGCCTGCTGCACGGGGCGCTCACCCGGGGAACCACGGACCAGGCGTGGCGCCGGGGGCTGGGCGCGGCCCTGGCCCTGCTGCTGTACTGGGCGCAACAGACCTTTTACAGCGAAATCTTCGTGACCTTCTCCATGGTCTTCATCTCGGGCTTCATGATGGCCCTGGGGCTTTTGCTTCTGTCCCTGCCCGCCCTCCCCGCCCTCCGGGGGGGGCGCGACGTTCCGGGACGGGGAAGGGCCGGAGCCCTGTTCCTGGCGGCCCTGGTCTTCGTGGGGGGCAGCCTGGGGTATCTGGAAACCGGGGGCTGGACCGGCGAGACGCGCCTGTCCGGGCCCAAGGTGGAATTGGACAACCCCCGGCTGCGCGGGATCCTGGAATCCCCGGAGCGGGCCGCGATGCTGGCGGCCGTGGAACGGGCCTACGCCGGGGCGGGATGCCGGGAGAAGGCGCTTTTGTGCTTCAACAACGCCTCCCTGCTGCATTACGTCCTGGATCACCCCGCCCCGCCCGGGTTGAGCTACATTCCCCAGCCCACCTATTTTGAGCCGGAGATACGGGAGATCGTGGAGGGCAAAAAACCCTGGTGCGTGCTGTATTCGGCAAGTTACCGCCGTCCCGGCACGGCGCAGCGGGAAGAGGCGTTCATGCAGGATCTCGCCGCGCGTGCGGCCGAAAGGCGCGTCCTGGGCGATCCCTCTTCCAGCATTCCCTACACCGATTTTGTGCTTTTCCTCGGGCCTGCGCCCATGGGGCAGGACGTTCCCGGGCCGGACGGCGGAACGCGGTAGCCCCCCCCTGCCTTGCCTTGACGGGCATGTTCGGGGTATCCCCCAAAAAAGATTGGCTTTTTAATGCGTGCGAACCATGCCTTTCCTGCGGCGGACAGGAAGGCATTGCGTATGGGCGCACGGGCATTCACGGCAGCACGGGCGAGAAATGAGGTTCATCGCGGAATTCCGGGAAAAGCGGCCCTGATTTTGAGGAAGGCATAGGCGTCGTCCCGGAAGCCGTAGGCCAGGCGCCTGGCCACTCGCGAGTAACGCCCAACCCAGGGCGACTCCTCAAGCGTTGCCCCGCAATCCGGGCAACGAACCCGGCGTCATTTCCCGATGAGTCCGCGGGTCTTGAGATAGGCCAGGACGATTTCCGCCGCCTCAAGCGGCGTGCCCTGGGTGGTGTCGATGCGCAGTTCCGGGTTTTCCGGGGGCAGATAGGGATCGTCCACCCCGGTGACGCCGTGGATGATCCCGGCCCGGGCCTTGGCGTACAACCCCTTGCGGTCGCGCTGCTCGCACACCGAAAGGGGCGTGGAGATGTGGATCTCGATAAACGGCCCGAAGCGGGAGACCATCTCCCGGGCCTGGCGGCGCGATTCGGGATAGGGCGCGATGGGGGCGCACAGGGCGATGCCGCGATTTTTGGTGATCTCGCTGGCCACATAGCCGATGCGCTGCACGTTCAGGTTGCGGTGCTCCTTGCTAAACGTCAGCTCGCTGGACAGGTGGCGGCGCACGATGTCGCCGTCGAGCAGGCTCACGGGCCGATCCTGGCATTCCAGGAGCCGGATGGAGAGCACCTTGGCCAGGGTGGATTTTCCGGCTCCGGAGAGCCCCGTCAGGAACAGGGTGAAACCGAGGCGTGCGGGGGACGGATGGGTGCGCAAAAGCTCCCGGAGCACCTCGGGAAAGGTGTACCACTCCGGAATATCCTCCCCGCGCCCCAGGCGGGCCGTGAGGTCCGCGTGGCTGACCGCCTCGCTTGCGATGTCCTCCTTGATCTCCCGGGGCTCCAGGTACAGGGAGAAGGCCGGGACATAGCGCCGGGGCCTGACGGCCACGGGCACGATATCCAGACGCCCCCGCCCGGCGTCCTTGGGATCAGGGGCGTCCATGGCCTGCAGGGCCTGCAGGGCCTCCAGGGCGGCCCAGGGCGGATAAAACAACGCATCGCCGGGGAAGGGGTCGTCGTGGCCCTCGTGAACCAGGAAATGGGTGCATCCGTAGTTGCGGTTGACGATGGCCTGGAGCAGGGCCCCGCGCGGTCCCGCGCCCCGGCTGTACAGGGGGGTCAGGCCGAGCAGGGCCACATCCCGGGGCATATGCCGCACGAAGTGTTCATAACACCGCACGGTGGGAAAGGAGCCGACCTCGGTGAACAGGGACGGGGGGGTGAGAGGGGAGATGAAAAGCCGGGCCCCCTGTTCCGCGGCGGCGGTCAAAAGCATTTCCCGGTGCATGCGGTGCAGGGGCGTGGCTTCCTGGTAGCCCAGAACCCGCCGCCATCCGCGCCTGGCGAAGAGCTCCCGGGTCTGGGCCGGGGTGCGGCGCAGGGCTCGGAAGTCGTAGTGCTGGGGATAGGCCAGCCCCTCGACGCCGCCGGCCGCGTACCATGTTCCCTGCCGCCGAAAGAGCCGTTCCACGCCGGGGTGTCGGCTGGGATCGTCCGTGCCGTAGACGGCCAGGGCCTCGCGGCGCAGGTCGGGCCGCCAGGTTTCGGCGACCCGCAACACCGCCAGCATGAAGCCCTCGGGGTCGCGCAGGGACACGGCATCCCCCGGGGAAAGCCCCTGGGCCAATTCCCCGGAGAGGGGGAGGGTGATGGGGATGGGCCAAACCGTCCCGTCCGGCAGCCGCCCGTCGTCGAGGATGGATTCGTATTCCCGGCGGGTGGCGTAGCCGCACAGGGGAAAATAGCCGCGATCAAGCAGGAGCTCGAGATCACGCAGGCCCTGCTCGTCGAGAAAGACCGAGGGCATGTCCACGGCCTGCCCGCGCAAGAGGGCGATCCGGCGGGGGGTGGCGATGAGGGTTTTGTTCGTAGTCATGGCGTTCATGTGGGGGACGGCGCTAAGACGCCGACGGAACCAGCGTCACGTCGCAGCGCATGCCGTCCTTGATGGCTAGATCCGGGTTGTCCAGGGCGATCTCCACCTCGTAAAACGTGGGCTGTTGCAGGTAGATGGTCATGGTCACCTGGGAGAGCCGGGCGATCCGGCTGGTGTAGACCTTGTCCGGAAAGGCGTGGAAAACCATGCGCGCCTCGTCCCCGGCCTTGAGCTTGACGGCCTGGATCTCATGCACGGCGCAGCGGACCATCATCTTGTCCAGGACGCCGATCTCAAAAAGCGGGGCCTTCTCGTCCAGGGTGAACACCGCCCCGGGCATGGCCCGGGGGTTGACGTCCAGCACGTATCCGGCAAAGGGCGCGGTGATGTAGAATTCCTTGGGGCTTTTTCCCGTTTCCGCGTCCCCCCCCCGTTTCTGGGCCGCCGTGAGCTCCCGGGTGTCCATGCGGGCCTTTTCCGCCGCGATGACCTCGCGCAGAAAGTCGAGCCGTTTTTGAAAGATGTCGAGGGAACGTTCGATCATGCCCAGATCGGATTCGGCGAAAAGTCCCTTTTTGGTCATCTCCCGCATTTCGTCGCGCCGGATCTTCTCCCGCTCGAAGGCCAGGGCAGCGGCCTGCAACTGGGCCTCCAACCCCGACAGGGTGTGCCGGGAAAGCTGGGACTTTTCCGCAATCAGCGTCTCCAGCATGGGTTCGTAGCCCGCCAGCCGGGCGTCCTGTTCCACCCGCTCCCCCACCTTGGCCAACACCGAGGTGATTTTCAGGCGCGGTTCGGTCCCCGCCACCTCGGGCACGGTGATGGCATGCTTGAACAGGCAAAACGCCTTGCCCACCACCTTGACGGGCTCCTGGGCCATGGCCCGGCCGGGCGCGGCCAGCCATAGGACGGCGCACAGAACCATGCCCAATCTCGTCGCGTTCATGAACTCTCCTTGGCGCGCGGGGGGTCGAAACGTCGTCAGATACCCGGCCCGGCCAAGATAGGCAAGGCGGTCATTCCGGCCGCAGCCAGGGGCCGAGAGACAAACCGCCGGGCGTGGCCTGCCTCACGGCCGACCAAAGGCTGCCTGACCAGGAATACCGTCTGAACAGACGGGTGAAAAAGATCGTATTTTTTGGTCCCGCAGGCGTTTCCACAGATTGTCGACGGGTTGGCGGTCTTGGACCGCACCCGGTTTCCTGGACACACGTTATTCTTACGCCACCCGTGCCAGCATCGCCTGACCCATCCATTGCTCTTGCAGCACCATGGAATCCATGGCCAGAAGGCATGACATTCTGTCCATTTTGTTAAGTATTTTCTGCTCTGAAGAATACAATGCATGCGGTTAACTTTGATGAGGACTTCCTTGGCGGGCTTCCAGTCTCCCGTGGCGTATATAGTGTATAAGAGGACAAATGTTCCCATTTGCAACGTCAGGATACTTTAGGAGATACCACTTCGGATTAAACTCCGGACATGGGCTATGCATCTCTTCTTGCCCATATTTCAAATAGTACATTAACGGCGGCATATTGTAGTCTGTCGATTCAGGATATGTTTTTGCGTACCATTTGCTGTTGAAAAATGGCCCCGGATCATATCCGCACGCCATGCCAATATGCACAAAATGCACAAGTGCGGGTAAGTTTGATTCGGAAGACACCTTGTATTTGGCTTCATACCATGTGGCATCAAACAGTGGATGAGGCTGTAGGCCTTGTTGAACGCCATGCGTAAAATAATGGGCGAGAGGATTTAGCTTGGACGCTCCGACTTCGGCATATGTCTGTCGATACCATGAGACGGAAAACAACGGGTGAGGGTCGCGAGTCTTTGCGTTGTTTCCTTGTAAATAGTGCGCGAAGGGATTGCATCCCTGCAACATGACTTCAAGGTTTGCTTGCAGATAGGCGGTAGTGGAGAACAGTGGGCATGGATCCAGGCCGAGGCTGGCGCCTTGCGTTACATAATGTTCGATGGAATCCATCCCTTCAGAGAGCAAATCGGCGTAACGCTTCTCATACCACTCAACATCGAAGAGGCCAGAACACTTTATGATTTTTATTTCGGTTTGGGGATATTTTTTTTCAGATCTGCGCGTCGAGAAGAACGTCGATTTTTTCTTGGCCATAGCCGCTCGGGATTTCTCAAAAGAGGTGAGAATTTTCTTTCGCTCTCTTCCTTCCTGCCGCATCAAGGATAGACGAATTCGCTCAACAACGTTCTGCTTTTCGGATATCATTTTCTGCAAAGAGGTAATCTTCTCGCTGTGCTGAAGCAGCAACGCCTGATTTTTTGTGAGATCACCCTGCAACTGGGACAGCGTTTCCTCATATTGCATATCCGACTGACTCAAAGCCGCCTGATATTCGCTCGCCAGCTCCGATGATGCCTGCACCTGCGCCTTGAAATCCTGAATCTGCGCCGCGGAATCCTGTGCCGTATGGCGTAGCGTATTCGCCTCCGCCGTGGCATCACTCAGGGCGGTTTCCAGCCGCTCTCGCTCGCGCGCGGCCGTCAGCAACCGCCCTTCCAGTTCCTGAATCCTGGCGGCGGCTGCGCCTGCGGCCGTCTGGGCGTTCTCCTGGACAGCGGACATCTCGCTGGCGGCCGTCAGCAACCGCCCTTCCAGTTCCTGAATCCTGGCGGCGGCTGCGCCTGCGGCCGTCTGGGCGTTCTCCTGGACAGCGGACATCTCGCTGGCGGCCGTCAGCAACCGCCCTTCCAGTTCCTGAATCCTGGCGGCGGCTGCGCCTGCGGCCGTCTGGGCGTTCTCCTGGACAGCGGACATCTCGCTGGCGGCCGTCAGCAACCGCCCTTCCAGTTCCTGAATCCTGGCGGCGGCTGCGCCTGCGGCCGTCTGGGCGTTCTCCTGGACAGCGGACATCTCGCTGGCGGCCGTCAGCAACCGCCCTTCCAGTTCCTGAATCCTGGCGGCGGCTGCGCCTGCGGCCGTCTGGGCGTTCTCCTGGACAGCGGACATCTCGCTGGCGGCCGTCAGCAACCGCCCTTCCAGTTCCTGAATCCTGGCGGCGGCTGCGCCTGCGGCCGTCTGGGCGTTCTCCTGGACAGCGGACATCTCGCTGGCGGCCGTCAGCAACCGCCCCTCCAGTTCCTGAATCCTGGCGGCGGCTGCGCCTGCGGCCGTCTGGGCGTTCTCCTGGACAGCGGACATCTCGCTGGCGGCCGTCAGCAACCGCCCTTCCAGTTCCTGAATCCTGGCGGCGGCTGCGCCTGCGGCCGTCTGGGCGTTCTCCTGGACAGCGGACATCTCGTGCGCGGCCGTCAGCAACTGCATTTCCAGTTCCTGAATCCTGGCGGCGGCTTCGCTTGCGGCCGTCAGCAACTGCCCTTCCAGTTCCTGAATCCTGGCGGCGGCTGCGCCTGCGGCCGTCTGGGCGTTCTCCTGGACAGCGGACAACCGGGCCAGGGTTTCGGCCAACGCCTGCTCGCGCACGGCCCAGATCTTCCTGAGAGGCTCCTGATTGGTCTGCACCTTGATCCAAATCCGCAATTCCAAGGGGGAATCCGCCTGTGCCAGCGGAGGCAGATAGATCTGGGGATCACAATCAAAGGACCATATCGTGAAATGTTTCTGGTCAGGGATGACGACGGCATGCCCCCCGGCCCTGATCTGCTTGAAGTCTGCAGGATCGGCGAACCGGGCGAGCGTTTCGCGGGTGGACATGTTCAGAATCTGTATCTCGGAAATGAAAGCAACCCCTTTGGTGTTGAGGGGATCGATACGCAGGCCATGCTGAGCAAGGCCCTCCGGATTGTTGATGACGCAGGTCAACTCCTGCCAGCCTTCCTGATCGAGCAAAAAAGTTTCAGAAAATTGATCGGCGTAGGTTTCACCCTGGGCGCTAGGGAAGAAGACTACGGCAAACAAGGTGCTGCCGACGGCGGTAGAGGTGAGGACGCGGCGTTCTCGCGCCATCCGCTGGCTCAGCCATTCCCGTTCCTGAAGGCCAATGTGTTCGAAGAGACGGTCAAAAAGTTGCGGAGCGGTCGCGCGAAGATACTCCCTGTTGGGCAAGTCCGGTTGTTCATCCTTGTTCGAGACTGCGGGCTCCGTAATGAGCAGCAAGGGGGAAAGACTCTCTTGTCCGTTTTCAGGAACGGCCTCACCGTCCGGACTTATCGGAATCTGTGGTTTGGCGATGTTCTGGTCGGCGGCGAGGCAGCGAATATTCTCATACAGTGCCGAAAAATATGAAGAGGTTCCCTCACCGGGATATTTCCTGGGTGACCGGTGTTCATGCTTGAGGTCGGTACTGACGAAGGACAGAATCGCCGGAATGTTGTCCTGTAACGATTTTGGATAGTTGATGCCGAGTTTTTTTTCGATGGTATCCAGGGTGGCAAGGGGATCGCCCAGCAACTGATCGTATGTAATCACCACATGCGGCCGCGCCCTACAGGCTGCGAAGGTCTCCCGGTTATAGGCGAACCACAACAGCAGCCCCTTGCGGATGTCCATCGTGTCGCGTTTGGCCAGGGAGGCGGCCACCTCATCAGGGTGGCGCACAATGACGATCAGGCCGGGCTTTTCATTCCGTTGCTCCAACACCTCCGCCCACAGCGGAAACAGCATGGACAGGCGGGGATCCTTGACCGCCCAAAGCTTGTCCGTCCGGAAGGTGCGATCGAGAAAGGATTTCAGGCGTTGTTTGGCCTTTTGTCCAGCTGCCGACTCCAGCCAGTCTGCCGGCAGCGATCCGACCATGTCCCACGAGCAACCCAGTTGACGCAGGAGAACCTCATGAATCGTCATCAGGTTTTCATTTTCCCAATAGCCGATTTCGTTTCGAGCATTCGCGGGCATCATGTCTGTGCCCAACTCGATTCCGAGAATATGGAGGCACCCGGCCAGGACGGAGGTGCCGCTGCGGTGCATGCCAAGGACCATCAGCGGATTAACCTGGGTAAGCATGGAAGTCCCTATGTGATGCGGGTTAAGGTTCCCGACTTTCGGTGTCGGCTTCAAGAGCGCGGCGCACCATGGACGCGAAAAGGGCCGTGGATTTGGTCACGGCTACCCGGCGGCGCGTGGCCCTGCAAGACCGCCGGTCCAGATTCTTGGTGACGCCCGGGGAGCGGTTGCAGGGGGCGGTGGAAGAAAGAGCGGCGAAGCCCAGAGGAACCGGATTGGCGCCGACCGACCAGGCCAGGGGTCAGCATACGGAAGCCCCTGAGAAAGCGATTCGCGCCGTGGCCGGAGAGTTGACGAAAAGTTCCACTCTCCTGGCCCTGGGGCGATGGATGGAGGTGTCGTCCAGGATACGCACGGGTTCGCGATCATCTCGTCACGTTACGGTTCTGTACATGTTTCTGCGGCTCCGCCTTCGGCCGACCCGGGGCATTATCTTTCAAGCCCCGGCATTTTTGGCGGCGAGTGACTTTGATTTCAAAGACTTGTAAGCATCTACAAGCGTGCTGCTCAGGGTTATTCGAGAGAGCAGCTCGGTCCATGCAGTTCGATTCCCTACCCACGGCCTCATTTTATCAGTCGGTATATCATGAAAAAGGCATTGCGAAGTGTGCTCATCTATCTCAACGATGGTCAATTCAGCAACAGGGGCAGACTTTACATCAAGGCAGTTGATATCTATCTTCGGGAAGATGGAAGAAATTCTATCTCTGAACGCGGTAAGTTCTTGCACGGAGCAGTTTCGATTAGAGACAAACAAAACACGATCTGCCATGTTTAGGAGCTGGTATAACCGAATAATTCTTCGCTTTGACTCCTCGTAAAATTTGGTCAAACCCTCTTCTCTTTCAAGCGAAATTGGAAAATGATGTATTGAAACCATTCCAGAAATATTGTCTTTGACTTTGTAGTTGTCGCTGTGAATACCTTCAAAGGTAATATCCGTAAAATAATTACAAAAGCCTGTTTCAAATAGTTCGGCAAGTGCGTCAAGGCTATAGTTCATCATGTATTCATGAGGAGTTGAAAAAATACGAAGCTTGTTAAGATCAAGCGATACCGCCGGAGTACAGGCGGGCCCCGACGAGAGTACCAAATCGTATGTTTTGTTGAATATGCTCATCCCAAGCACCATTGTTGGCTCTTCCTGGTTTTTAGTGGGTAGCCCCTGTCAGGAGCTAACCGGAGAGGTCCAGGCCGCCGCAGAAGAAAGAGATGGCGGTCTTGAAGCACTCCCGGTTCCTGTAGCCGCAGGCCTTCCTTTTGAAGGCCATAATCTTGCTGTTCAGCCCTTCGGCCACGCCATTGGCGATCCGATGGCGGCAGAAGGCCAGGATGTACTTCATATGTCTGTGGATCAGCCCGCCCGCCTCGCGCATCGGGGCTAGCCCCGACGTGTTCACCCAGGCCGGCGTTTCACGAAGCGTCTGGCCCAGCCTGTGACCAGGCGCTTCCAAACGTCATCCAGGCTCTCCTCCATGGCCATGCATTGGCCACCGTGAGGTTCGCCGCCTTCAAGGACTCACGGGCCAGCCGAGCTTGTCCGGCAGATTTGCCTCACGGCAGAGCCAGAGATCTTTCGCGCCCGTGAGTTCGCGGTGCTCCTGGTTGCGTATCCGGTCCACCGCCTTGCCCACTCCTGACGCGATGCGCGCCCGGTTGTTGCACACACCCCTGCGCCTCCAGCGACAGCCGGGAACGCGTGCGAGAGAGGGTCGAAGGTCAGGAACGCATTCGCTGGCGTGCAGGAGAAGAAATTCTCGCAGGGAGAGGGAGCTGACGCAGCGCCGCGCCCTGCGTCGAGCCCTTCGAAGTAACCGATGGGGGGGCATGCGGAAGTAGCGCCCGGGCGGGAGAGAACGCCGACCAAGGGAATCGTCGAAAAACGGCGCGCAGAGATCTTCAGTGAAGCGGTCGAAGCCGTGCTTGAGGCGGATGCCTTGCAGACGATCAGAGAAAACATGTCCACGGGGCTTGGGAATCACGACTCTCCTGATCCACATGGCGTCTTGTCTGTCGGCTTGTCGTCCCAGGCCCATCGGCGATCTCCTTGGCGTGGAAATAGAATCAGGGAAATTGGGCCGAAAATCAACACCCTGGTACGACGTTTTTCCCGTCTCACCCCATGTGGTCCCGGTCTGGTGGCCAGAGCCCAGGCCCGTTCCGCCAAATTTGGGCATTCTCTTCCCGTGCCTGGCGACTGACTACAGGAGACGTCTCCTTCAGCCAGAAGCTCACCTGGGCCGGATTCTGCTCCGGTGACCGATTTGCGGGTTTTTGTACCGACATGGACCACGTCTTGCGGTATCGCCCCACCGTCCAGCGCGAGTGTGACAGTGTATCATGCTAATGGCAAAGCACAATTCTCTTGAATATGACACTCCTTTCCGCTCTCCAAAACAATGGGTAACTACTCGGAAGAACCTAGTAGTTACCCATTCTGTCTCTCCGACGCGATGAAATCTTCTGCGCGACTATTGCTTAATGGCGATGGCGGTAAGAGGTGTCAATCTTACCGTACTATTCATGCAGGCCGTAATCTGTTTGCCGCTGGCTAATGCCGTCAACACAATTGCGAGGTAGCGATTCTGTTGCACTGTAGTTGTGGACGGAAAAACAAAATCCCTGGCAGTAAAAGCTCCACCAGTATCCGTCAATGAGACGGAAAGGTCAGTCGATTGTGTGACCGTGCAAGTATAACATGCCGCTTGAACAGTCTGGACTGAAAAAAAAGCCATTGCAAAGAATAGCAACATGCTCCGAAGTTTCATTTCACCCTCCTGTGTTTGTGTTAGCCAGAGCAACTTTTTCCAAATCAACGCGATGCCCCTACTTCAATTGCCGAGTGGCTTGATCCCTTTTGACCTTACCCCATCGAGTATACCAGGGATAAGTTCGGACTCCTTGTTCCCGTTTTTTCCCCCTTTCGCGGCTCTTCGGCATTCCTCCGGGCTCATACCGGCAAGCGCGCCAGGGGGCGCAGGACATTGTTATCCCGCCGCCATATTTCAATGATCTTTCGGGCTTTTGCAAGGCTCGTGAACAGGTGCGCATCCAGGCGCTCTCGCGGAACTTCCCCTTGACGCTTTCGATGTAACACTTCTCCGTCGGCTTCCCTGGCCGGATGAACTCCAGTTGACCCTGTGCGCATGCGCAAAGCGTCCAATGCCTTGCGGGTAAATTCAGGACCGTTGCCCAGGCTGTCGCCCACGAAATCCATGGCCCAATGCGAATTCGACGCTGTGATGCCAGGAGCCGCCACGCGCACATGATTCGGTCGTTCGCCCTCGTCGCCTGAGGCGTACCGAGAGCCCTTCCTCCCGGTTCACCCGCCCGACCCGTTTATGGTTCACGACCATCAACTGGCAGGCCCGCCGCTCGAAAAATCATGCCCCCGATGACGTGACCCGCGACCAGGCGGCGTTCGGCGGGCGCCAGCAGTTTTTCCCGGGACGTTCGTGAGCATCTGGTTGTCCGGCGCCAACTCGGCGACAAGCCGTTTCAGGCGCTGGCTTTCCTCCTCAGGGCCCCGCAGGCGAATCGCCTCGACCACATCCAACCCGCCGTACCTGCCACGCCACTTGTAAAACGTCGCATCAGGCATCTCATGCCCACGGCATAAAGCGGCTCCCGTCATCCCCGCTTCCGGTTGTTTGAGAATTCCGATGATCAGCGCCTCGCTGAATCGGATCTTCCTCATGGCCACGACCGCCTTGGCCGACGTCACGAATGCATAACCGGGATACCTTTGGGGGGGTGGTCTCCCCGACTAAATTGTATATAACGTTTCACAAGCGGCGTCCTTTGTCAAATACTGTTTCACAGCATGTCGAGAGCACATGGTATGATCGAATGAGGCCGCACATGATCTGACCGATGCCGATAGTTCTCCGAGAGGAGGACTGGCATGCGGCGATCCGCCCTCAACGAGGTCATTCGTATGCATTTTGACGCTGTCTCCCACCGCTATACGAGCGGACGGCTTGGCTGCGATGAGGCGGCCGACTTGCTTGGTGTCTTGCTAAGCACTTTTTATCGTATGAGAAAACGATTCGACCCGCACGGGCTTGATGGCTTGGTCGATCAGCGTATCGGCAAGCTTTCCGCCCGCCGGGCGCCTGTCGATGAAACCCTGCGCGTCATATCTCTTTTAAAAGTAAGTATTTCGATTTCTCCGTCAAGCATTTCCACAAGAAACTTCCTGGCTATGGCAGAGATCGCAGCTCTGCCTGGACAAAAAATACATTGAAGTCTGCCGGATTCGTTTCTCGAGCGGCACGTCGTGGCCCCCATCGACGCAAGCGGCAACGCAAGCCGTTGCCAAAAATGATGCTGCATCAGGATGGTTCCCGGCATGAATGGGTTCCAGGCTGCTTCCGGGATCTCATCGTAACCATGGATGATGTAACCAACGATATCTCTTCCGCGTTTTTTGTCGACGAAACAGGCGCCTTGAGCTCCTTTCGCTCGGCTGGCGTCGCATGATCGAGCGGTCGGGGAAGGTGGCTCTGGTTGTTTGGGGCTTCCATCTCACTCCTCCCGGAATGAGGTTATGCATATTTATTTGCCAAGCGAAAAACTAAAACGTGATTTTCTTTCCAAGAAGTACTTGCTCATAGTATTTGATCGCGTCCGTTACATCATCAAAAAGAGTCAAGATTCCAGAGTTAAGGACTGCTGCGAGTTCGCAATATTCTTTAATGACACCGTAAAAATGCGATACCATGATAACGGATCGTTGAGCGGTTTTGTCGCCGAGTTGTTTTTTAAATCTCTCGTTAAATCGCTTGTCGCCAACGGCGGAAATTTCATCAATGAGATAGCAATCAAAATCCACCGTCATGGAAATGGCAAAGGCCAGCCGAGCCCTCATCCCCGAAGAATAGGTCTTGACTGGTTCATAGAGATAGTTTCCCAGTTCGGAGAAATCCTGCACCTGCGCCACGGCGGTTTCAAAGTCTACCTGGTAGATTCGGCAAATGAACCGAAGGTTGTCAAAACCGCTTAAGTTGCCGACGATGCCGCCTTGAAAGGCGAGGGGCCAGGACACGCTCATCTGGCTGGTGACCGTTCCGCTGGTTGGCTTTTCCACACCGCCGAGAAGGCGAATCAATGTGGATTTACCAGCCCCGTTGCACCCTAAAATACCAAGTTTTTGTCCCTTGCGGAGGGTAAACGAGACGTCTTGCAACACCATTTTTCGACCGTGCGAAATCGGATAATCTTTGCACAGTTTTTCGACCATGATCATCGTCATTTTCTATCTTATAAATTTTTGTTTCGCAAGATATGTGGAGGCTCCGGTGTCGCTGACCTTGCCCCTGAGGTGGACCTGAATGGTTGGACAGTTTTGCGGTGAGATGAAGCTCTCTGAGGCGGCTCCATTCAGCCGGTCAATGCCAAATGGCGTACGAAGGGGCCGTTTGGACGGTTACGGCGGGGATCAGGCTGCGGGGGAAGCGCCTCTCCGATGCCGAGGACGGGGGGCGAAGCGGGACGCTCCGCTGTCGATGGGTTGGTTCATCAGGCCTATCCGTTGAGCTTTCAGCCTGTTCGGACGTTCCGTTGAGGAGGGCGCGGTGAGGCGGCCAGGCCGCGTTCGCCACGAGGGGATCGAAGAAATGAACCGTACGGCGACCTCCACCGGAAAACGCTACGGTGTCAAGCGGGTCTGCCGGAGAGGGGAGCAGCCCGGATCGTCCTCCTATCAGGGTGTTGATTTTCGGCCCGATTTCCCTGATTCTATTTCCGGGCCAGGGCGATTGCCGATGGGCCTGGGACGACAAGCCGACAGACAAGACGTTCCTGCATGCGTGGATCAAGGCGGCGGCTACCGAAACCGGGCCCACTTCAAGACCCCCATCTCCTTCTTCTGCGGCGGCCTGGATATCTACCCGGTCAGTTCGTGACAGGGGGTGCCCACGGGAAATCCGGAAGAGCCGCAAAAGAAGATCAAGGATCAACGAACGCCGGTCTCGGGCGCCCGGGCCTCGCTGGAAGGTCTGGAGAGAACATTGGCAACGGAACCGTCGCTTCATAGTGGACAACCTTCGTGAAACAGGCTCTTTAACGGGCTGCAAAACAACCCTTTTGAGCATACATTCATATGATAAAATTTCCCAACACGTCTAATGCAAAAAAAACAGACGGCCATTTAAAAAAACCTTCCCCGGAGATGACGCGTGGTATATTTTCTTTTTTGAAGAAGGTCTTCTCTTATTTAGGACAGAAAAAATTTTTTATATATTGCTACCTTGTCCCGTTTATCTGTTTTTTTGTCTATTTTTGCTTTATCCAATCAGATGTCTATGTTTCTGAAAGTGCTTTCATCGTGCGACAACCTGAGCAAAAAAGCGTTTCTTCACTGAGCGTACTTCTCAGCAGCGTGGGAGTGAGCAGCGTGCGTGAGGAAGCCTATGTTGTCAAATCTTTCTCTTTATCGCGTGATTCCATAAAAACACTCAATGAGAATTTGAATTTGAAAAACATATTTGGGAATAAAGAGATTGATATATTTAGCAGATTCAATCCTATAGGAATGGATGACAGCTTCGAAGCATTGTATAAGTATATATCCGGATATATTACTGTCGAGGTTGATGCCTCGTCGTCCATTTCAAATTTGAAGGTAAAGGCGTATTCCCCGAATATCGCCCGAAATATCAACGAAGGCCTGCTCTTTCTCAGTGAAGGGCTGATAAACAAACTCAATACTCGTGCTCGTAATGACATGGTCGACACCGCCCTCCAAGAGGTCAACCACGCCGAGGAAGAGGCCAGGAAATGCGCATTGGCGCTGTCAACCTACCAAGATAAAGAAACGCTGTTCGATCCGGCGCAGCAGTCCACCATGCAACTCCAGCATGTCGCGCGCTTGCAATCGGAGCTGATCGACGTGCGTGGCCAACTTGCCCAATACCGGGAGTTCGCTGCGGCCAGCCCAAGCATCCGGGGTTTGGAAAAACGTGCTGTTGAATTGCAAAAGGAGATCAACACCGAGATGTCCAAGGTGGCTGGCGGGTCGGACTCCATGACCCAGAAATTGATCGCGTACGAACGATTGAAGCTTGACCGCGAGTTCTCGGATAAACGACTCGCCTCGGCCCTGGCCACCTTGGAGCAGGCCCGCCTTGAGGCGCAGCGGCAGCGGCTTTACTTGGAGCGCATTGCGCAGCCGAATCTTCCAGACGAAGCAATTTATCCCCGCCGACTGTTGAATACTCTTTCAGCCGCTGGAATTTTATTAATTGCCTATGGTGTCATCAAATTGCTTGTCATAGGTATTATTGAGCATCAACAATAGTTATGAATACAACGATATCGGTGTCTTTTCGCATCCAAAAAAGGATCATAAGCGCGTTGTTGCGTCGTGAGTTCATCGCCCTCACAAATAAAAGTCTTTTTGGGCTCATGGTGCTTGTTTTAGAGCCGTTGATTTTTGTTGGCGCAATGAGCATCGTCATTCTTGCGCGCGTTTCTTCTCTGCCTGATGTTCCGGTTATGGCATTTGTTATTTCCGGATATATCATCATGTGGGGCGTCAGGTTTCATATTCAACGGGCAATTGGCATTCTGAATACAAACATTTCTTTTTTATACCATAAAAATGTAAAGATTTTAGATATTTTTATTGCCAGAGGGTTGATGCAATGCATGGCTACGACGTTTTGTTTTATATTACTTGTTGTCCTTATCGCAGTCGGAGCGATAAAATTTCCTGACAATGCAGCACTTGTTATTTATTCATGGTTTTTTGTCCAATGGTATGGACTCAGTATGTCCATACTAACAGGGTCCATTTCTGGATATCATCCCCTTGGCATGCGGATCTGCTTGATTATTGCTGTGTGTCACGTCTTTATGACCGGAGCATTTTTTATGGTCAGTTGGGTTCCGGCTCCTTATCGAGACATCGTCATGGTTTTTCCGATGGTACACGCTACGGAAATGATGCGCGACGGATTATTTGGTAACACAGCTACCACATACTATAGTATTAATTACCTGATTTCCTCAAACATTGTGTGCTCCTATATAGCGCTCGCGGCTTGTCGCAGGCTTGTGCAGCATGGGCCGCAATTATGATGGAATTTTGGCTGTTTAAAAAGAGTCTTCCGGCTTTTCCATGGCAGGCGCACCGCGAACGTATGGGGCAGGAAGGCCACCGGCTCAAAGAGACCAAATACCGTTGGCTCTCCCGTGGGAAGGATCTGCCGGACACGCATCGGCCAGCCATTGCGGCCTTGGCGGCGGCGAATCTGAAGGTGGCCAAGGTCTGGGCCATGAAGGAAAATCTGAACGACATCTGGAAGCGCCTCCGTTCTGGCTTGGCCAGGCGGTTCGCGACAGGGGTTATCCACGGGAAACCCGAAAGAGCCAAGCATGATCACTGCATGGCGAGGAATTTCCTGAAAGGAGTGCTCGGTGACGCCATTAACCTGCTTATGGCCGCTGCGGCCTTCCACTTCAGGAAGTGGATGCGGATGGTGGCGCAGATATTTGCCCTCATCTTGTCTTCTCTGTGGGGCAAGTCAAAGGGTGGAATCTCTCACCAAGCCATCGCCTGACTCCAAAAAGGCATTTTTCAGGACCAACGAGCAACTTTTCTACGGCCGCCTCCCTGTGAATCCAAGGAGCAGCGTTTCAGGAGGAAGAACGAACGTATGGCAAAGATCGTTGTTCATATCGGTATGCATAAAACTGGTTCAACTGCAATACAGTATTACTTGGCTACCAACAGAGATCTATTTAAGTCTTTAGGGGTGGCATATCCACAGTTTGAAGACTCATTTTATCAGCATGGACTTGCTTCTGCATGGATTGCACTCCCAGAGCAGTATTCTTTTTCAGGTAATCCTGTCGAATATTGGAAAACTCTCAAAAGCAGAAATAATAATGCAAGTTTGGTCATTATTTCGTCTGAAGAATTGAGCAGGTGCTATCCTGATCGTGTTGATTTTTCGCGCATAAAAACATTTATCGAAAATTTTGAGGAAATGAAAATAGTTTTTGTTGTAAGAAATCAAATCGACTTTTTGCAGTCAGTTTATTTAGAGATAAACAGGGGACAAAAAACTGACTTTGCTCGATTTCTCGATGAGTCTCTGTTAACGGGCTATGCAACGGGATTATACCTAGACTATTCACAGTTATATCTTGAGATAAATAAAAGTTTTGATAAGGAATGCATCCAGGTTATTAGTTTTTCGGATCTTGTTACCTCAAAAGAGGGTCTGGTCGGAGCTTTCTACAAAAAAATCGGGGTGCCGCTTGATTCTTTGCGAGTACCAAATATTGTGGGAAACCCCAGTATTAATCCCTTAGTTCTTTATGTTGCACGCTCAATTTTTAACAAGATAGAAATTACTTCCGAAGAAGAAGCTGTTATCCTTAAGTGTTTTGAACAAGAAATTGGTCCAAAAAAGAAATACACATTGTATTCCAGGGAAGAGTTTAAATCACTAGCAGCATATTTTGCTTCATATAACTTCAGGTTTGCCGCTCTTGTGAACAATAAAAATTCAAACTTTACCTTCCCCAGAACGGTAATTAACGATAATTATATTTTTCGAGATGATATTTCGGCCGATCTTATAGATAAAGTGAAAGAGGCTTTTCACCGTGTGTGATTGGAAATAACGAGTAATAAGCGCTTGTACAGTTTTTTTTCTGCAACGGCATGGATGGCAACCGGTTTAACCGCACATGCTGCGTGGTTTTCAGATTGTATGCGCCAATGACGCAACAATTCATGTATCTGGTGGTGAGCATGGATTGGCACAGCTGGGCGGTGCTCTCCTGATGCTTGTCCAGCACCATGGATACGGTTTTTTGCGTGCCCGCCCGGGAAGAGGCCATGAAGAGGTGTGGTGATCCGAAAATCTTCAACACGGACCAAGGGTCGCAATTTACCAGACAGACATTCACCAGATCCCCAAGTACGCCGACGTATCCATTTCCATGAATGACAAGGGCCGGTGGATGGACAATGTCTGCAACGAACGCCTGTGGCGCCCGGTGGTATGGGAGTGCATCTCCCTGCGCGAGCTGGAAACCGGCAGGCAATTGGAAACTGGTTCCGTTTTTACAACGAGCAACGTCCGTATACGGCCTTTGACGGTTGTCGACTCACGGACGTATACAGAGAAGGACAAATCGCTTCGCAGGCGGCATGAGCGGCAACCGGACGAGCGCTTCACCTCGCCGCAAAACTCTCCAACCATCCGGAGCCACCTCAGACCACCGAACGTCCGTCTCGAATACCCGAGCCGCGCCTGTAGGCTTTCTGAGAAAAATCGGTTATGGAACCGTTGCTCAAAAGGCAGAAAAACGTCGTGGGACAGCTCAATGGCCGCCATGATTCATCTATTTGCATCAACTGATGTCTTTCCAGACCCAAGAAGCGGTTACAGATAAAACAAGGAATTGGTCATGCGGAAGAAAACAGGGCTTTCTATTGTCGTCGTATCACAAAATACGGAAGATTTCATTCCCGGACTGCTTGCCATCGTTTCCGAAATCAAAAATCAGCATCCTGTCGAGTGCATCATTATTGATAATTGCAAATCTCAGGAGATAACTCCGGTCATCGATGAATATTGCAAAAAAATCTTTATACGGTATATTGTCAGCACCCAGCAGAAGCAATTACCCGAGCAGTTAGACTTTTGGGCGAAAAAAGCAAAGCACCCTTTTTTGCTTTTGCTGTATCATCCTATAGCCATCACCGCTGAGGTGCTTTGCCAGGCCTTGGACCGCCTGAGCAGCACCACCGACGCCGGGGCTGTTGTCCTTAGCAACGGGCACGTGGACCTTCTCGACGGTTTTATTTTGGTTGACCGCCTGCTTTTTCAAACCCTCGACGGCATGGGCAAACCGAAGCCCGGTGCGAACTTGGCCATGGAATTTTCCCGGCGGCTCACTGAGCGGCTGGCGAAACCATGTATCACGTTGGAGGTTGACCACCCCTCCCGTCCGGGCAGCATTCAGGACGTCGTCCAGGCGCCGGAGAAGCCGAAAGAGCTGGCTCCGATCACTGCAAAAGTCAATGTGAGCAAAAACAATAATATCCAACCATTGCTCGAAGATCACAAAATCTTGTTGGATTTTCTGGTATTTCTCAACGAAAAGAATTCCGATCTTTCCGCAGTAACTGAAGAGATATTGTACGGAATGCAGTATCCCGACGTAAAATCAGCTGTTTCTCGTGGAGAATTTTCCTCTTGCAAATCCCATTTTGAGCGTTACGGAAAAAACGAAGGTAGATTATATTATTTGCCTTCAATTTTAAAAAAATTCACTAAAATATATTCCAAAGTTAAAAATTCCATAGTCATTGAAGAAAACCTTGAAGAGGCTGGCTATGACTCTGGTAAATTTAATATTATCCCGTTCTATGTCTCAGACACTATTGAAGAGCATGCTTTGCATTGCGTAAAATACAAATCGATTTGTGTACATGCGCATCTATTTTACCAAGACATGCTGCCTATTATTATAGATAAACTGAAAAACATACCTCTTCCGTTTGACATATTTGTATCCGTCCCAAAAGAAGTTGATAACATAGGCATTGCAAATAGGCTGCGACATGAGCTTGACTTAGCAAAGAACATTGTTGTTGAAACAGTAACCAATAAAGGCCGTGATGTTGCTCCATTCATCGTGCAGTTTGGGAAACGCATCCTGACATATGATTACGTACTGCACATTCACACTAAGCAAAGTCTCCATAATACTACGCTAAAAAGTTGGGGGATGGACATTTTTGATTTGTTGCTGGGCAGCAAGGTTGCGGTGAGTCAGATTCTCGTTTTGCTGCATGACCGAGCAAAGATCGTTTATCCTGCAGAGCAAAACGTCTATCTCAAGAATCCAACAGGTTGGGACGGCAATTACACCCTCGCTCGCGACCTGCTTGACCGTTTTACGAACATCGATATCAATGAATTTCCGGCGGTTGAATTTGCCGAAGGCTCCATGATCTGGGCAAGAACAAGCGCCTTGGCGGAATTTTTGTCACTGCCGCTAACATGGGACGACTTCCCCGAGGAGCCGATCCCTGCCGACGGGACGCTTGCGCATGCTCTCGAACGTCTTTTGTTCGTTTTGTCGTTCGATACACCAGGCGACTACTTCAAACTTTGCAAACGCGATTCCATCAATGATTTTCGCTTCTATGAGGAGCAACAAGACTACAGCCAATCACTTGTCCATACTGACATCAAAGTTCTTGCCTACTATCTGCCCCAGTTTCATCCCATCCCGGAAAACGACGCTTGGCACGGAAAAGGTTTTACCGAATGGACCAAAGTCAAATCCGCCACACCGCTGTTTGCCGGGCATTATCAGCAGCATATTCCGCATTCAGATATCGGCTATTATCTCTTGGACAACCCGGACATTCTGCGCAAACAAGCCGATATGATGCGGAAATCAGGTGTTCATGGGTTAATTTTCTACCATTATTGGTTCACTGGAAAGCTCATTCTCGAAGAACCGGCGACAATGTTGTTGCAAAATCCGGACATTGACATACCATTCTGCTTTTGTTGGGCTAACGAAAACTGGACAAAATGCTGGGATGGCAACGAAAAAGATATTTTGCTTGAGCAGAAGTATTCTGATGAAGATGCTGCCATGTTTATTGAGTATCTTATTCAGTTTTTTAAAGATCCTCGTTACATGAAAATAGACGACCGGCCTGTCTTATATATTTACCGTCCGTCATCCATCACAGATGTCAAAAGCTACTTGAGAATTTGGAAGGAACACTGCATTCAAGCGGGTCTCAAGGCTCCCTATGTTGTGGCGGTGCTTACGCGAGGAGCTGCCAGTCCAAATGAATATGGTATGGATGCCGGTGTGGAAAGGGTTTTAAATGACTGGGGAAACGGCAATATCCCAGAATGTAAAAATCTATTAAACTCATATTACACATTGGAGGGAAGTGTTCTTAACTACAATGACGTTGCCAACTACTACATGAATCAAATACCTGACATGGATTTTACATATTTTCGAAGCTTGGTGCCAAATTTTGACAACACGGCACGTTATGCTGCAAAGGCCATTTTGACGCACCAGGTTTCTCCTGCCAAATTTCAGGAATGGTTTGAAAGACTGATCACATATGCACAGACCTTGCCTTCGGATAGACAATACATCATTGTCAACGCGTGGAACGAGTGGGCCGAAGGCGCACACCTAGAGCCAGACACCCGCTTTGGCTATGGATTTCTCAACGCCATTGGCCGCGGACTGTCGAAGCAACCTTACGCGAACAAAGAACTGCCCGACGTCACCATTGCACCACAGACCACATTGCATCTGGAAATTCCGGAGTTTATCGAACAAGCCCTGGTTGATGACTCCTTTTTTAAACGAAAGTTTTTGCACACCCTCGGGCAAGCGACTGTGTTTGGCCGTTGCGTCGTTACGGCCAAGCAATCCATAGTCACCGCCCTACGCTCGATCTTTCCCAATTGTCCCGTTTTGCCGAGTGAAAAGCCGGGCAATACGGCTTTGGTCGTCCAATTCCGGAAACCGGCCTTCCTGGCCTCTGATTGCCTTGAAAACATGTTGCGTTCAGCGACATACCACCGCGATTCCATTATTCTTTCCAATTATTACGATTCCAGTCTGAATTTAACGCCCATTGAGAAAAACGGTTCAGTCGGAACCCTTGCCGCATACGATAACGCTTTGGCTTTGCTTCCTCCCACACGCAACGGGAATATCAAACTTTGTACCCAGGCTCGCACCTTTGTGACCCAGTGCACCGTAACCCCTGAAGCTGAACTGCCCGAAGTCACGACCATTGTACGAATTCATCCTGGATATTCTCTAATCAGCCTGCGCAACGCGTTACTTTCTCTTTTAGCAATGCATTCATGTGTAGTAAAACCATTTCTTGCCGTACAAAACTTTACGTCTGAGATGCGCAAAGATCTTGAGGATCTTCTTAACACCATATTTTCAAGCCAGAAATACTATCATATTGAATACTTTAATGATGCCGTCTTAACCGACTTGCGGACGCGCATGCTAAACGAAAGCATAAAAATGGCAAAAACACCTTACGTTGGATACCTTGACTTCGATGATTTGCTCATGAACGATGCTTATCACTATCTCATTTCGCAATTAAAACGTTCAAAACGTTCTGTTGCGTTTGGACGCGTGTTTTTAACTAATTATTATAATCAAACACAAGAACTTGTTGCTCGCAACAAAACTTATGAATACGGATTTTCATATAGTGATTTTATTACAAACAACTGCTTTCCTTTGCATAGCTTTATTATTGATAAAACTAACTTAGATTTTACTTCTGTTAAATACCACGACAAGATGGTTTTTATGGAAGATTATTATTTTCTTATGCAGATTTTAACTCGCGACAATGCTCATTGGGAGGGATTGCGTGAAAATCACTACATCGGTGATTACATTCACTCGTTGGATTATACACATTCCTTGGCGTGTGCAGATGAAAATGAGCGAAACAAAATTATCAATTCTGATATTTTTAAGTGGTGCACGCAGCGTCTTGAAGATCTTCGTGTTGAACTCCAAACCAAGAACTAACGCGTGTTGGCTTTGAAACAGAGGACTCATGCTTGAATCCGTAAGCAGCATCCGTACGCATTGCTTTGGATGACTGACTTCCCAAGGGGCACATGGCCCGGTTTCTTTCCGATGTGGTCGATGCTGACACGAAGAGTGCCGAGCGCTTTCGCTCGGAGTGAACTGTCGCCGTGGCATGCCGCAATTGTCCCTATGGAAGTAACGTCTGTTTTGGACAACACCCCACCCATACCAATCAAAGCCTGTCGGCGCCAAAATTCACGAGGGTTCAATTGGGACAGCACGCCGCTATCTTTTGCCGTGTTTCGACCGTCGATCAGTCATGCGAGCGGCAGGAGCGTGATCTGATGGCATTTGCCGATCGCGCCGGTTACGGCGTCACCGCAATTTTCAGGTCTTTCCAGCCTTTCCGTGGGTAGCTGACCGGCTCAGTTCCTCTTCGGAGGACACCCATGAAGGACACGGACCTGTATTCGCGGATTCTTGGCTTGCTCGAACCTTGGTTTGTCGAGGCTGTCGAATCGAACACGGTTGATGGTCGGGTGCACATCCGCGTCGAACATGGATCCGGGGTGCCCTGGGCCGAGTCCAAGGGACGTTTCACCGTGTTGATGGAGCGGTTGATTATCGACCTGTTGACCGAGTGCGCCACGCTGACCGGAGCGCGTCGCATCATGCGCATTCCCCGGGGCGACGCCTGGGGCGTCATGGAGAGGGCTGTGCGTAGGGCCGGGAACGCAAACACTCGAACCCCTCGCGATATCTTGGCGCGGCTACAGGAACCGGGAGCACTTCAAGGCCGCCATCCCCTTCTTCTGCGGCGGCCTGGACCTTTACCCGGCCAGTTCGTGACAGGGGCGACCCACGGAAAACCCGGAAGAGTCGTAACCGTTTTTGTCTGGAGGGTGATGAGTATATGTTAAAAATCACATCAACTGCTGATTTTGTTTTATTTTTAAAGTCTTATTGTAATTTTTCCTTCATTAAAATCAATCATGGATTCTGGGAGGCAATTGGGGATGTGTATTCAGATGTTGGGCGCCCAGTACCTCCTGACAGATATACAGAAGCAGACCTGATTGCAGGCCGTCCTTATTTTTTTGAGGGGGGATTTGTTGATGATTTTTTGAGCTTGATGAAAGATGCAATTTTAGACTTTGATGCCACTTTGTTTTGCGGTTTTGAATTAAGTGCATGGCCAAACGATAATAAAATTATTGGCACTCCTTTTGCCCCTTCCAGGTCACTTTCTGTTGTTCAAGAATATTCAAGTTTATGCAAAAATAGGGTTGATGGCCTCATTCTTAAAAAAGCCGTAATGGATGGCAGTATTTTAGAAATATTTAAGGCTATTCGTGACATGTTTGTAATACTTGTTGGGCCTATTTATATAAAACCACTTATTAAGGCCGCAAAATTTAGCAACGCAGCATTTATTCCTATCCATGCGAAGGAAGCTAGGCGTAACCGTAATGAAGTAGAAGATAAAATTTGTGACTATATCGATCAGCAAAGTGACAAAGAAATTTGTGTTCTCATACAGGCCGGAACACTTGCCCCATATTGGATTTTACGTTTGCGAAAACGTTATCCTAAGGTACGATGGATAGACGGGGGTCTTGCTTTCAGCATCGCCTCTCCAGACGATTTGCTCAAACGTCCTTGGGGAAAGGTGTACCGCCAAGAAATCCTTACAACATATGCGAAACTGGAAGGTGTTACTTCGCTCCCTCTTCGAAATCTAAGGCCGGATATCGCCGAAAAATTCAATGCCTTTACTTGTGAAAAATCTGCTTCGAGGCCAGTCGACTTTGTAGAAAACAAGCATGTAGATCTCAATCGGGCTGCTCAGTTCCTAGAAGTTTCACGCACGCGGAATCGTTGGGCAAATCGTGGTCCGGTTTGGGACCTTCTCAGTTTAGCCTACAAACATTTTTTTAACTTGCCGAACAGCCATGTTGTGGTTCCCTGTTCCAACGGTGGCATAGCTCTCGCTGCATTGGCGGCATTGCACGGCGCTAAATTGGGGCGACCGGCGCGCTGGGTAGTTAGCGCATTTGGGTTTTACAATACCATCAACGGTTGTTTTGCCGATGCCAAGGTGATCGACTGTGATTCAAAGGGAATGCTATCGCTTGAAGATCTTGACTCCTTAGACAAAGATACATATGACGGGTTTATTGTAACAAATCCATATGGTTTAGCTGACAATTTTCATGAGTATACTTCTTTTGCCCAAAAATACAAGAAGATTTTCTTGCTTGATAATGCTTCTGGAGTAAAACAAGATCTTCCTGATGTTTCGTATCAAGCTTTCAGTCTGCATCAGACAAAACCGTTCGGTCTTGGAGAGGGCGGACTTGCTGTGCTCCCCGCAGATGAACAAGCGCTATTTTTAAAACTTATAGAATATTCACCTCTGGAACCACTCATGAGGCCTTTTTGGGTTGCTAATGGGAAAATTTCTGACATTGCGTGTGCAACTCTGTTGGCACGTTTAGAAAATTCACCTGAGTGGGGGCCTCTCTATCAAATGCAAAGCATTCGCATTACCCAAAAAGCATTACGCGTAGGCCTGACTTCTTTATTTCCTAGCCAACAAAATGTCATCGCCACCTCATTGCCGTTTCTAAGTTCTCGAAAAATCGATGTAAAAGAGTTGCAAAATGATTATTTTGTTATTGGAAAATTCTATAAGCCGTTGGCTCCTTTGAAAAATGTCTCACATATATATGACAGGCTTATCAATATACCTTCGCATCCCGACATGAAAAACGTTGAGACGGATATCCTTTGCGATGTCTTAAAAAAACTAGCCAGCTAGATCGATTATGAACTCAACAAAACGATGGCTCTTGCACTGGTGCAATGTCGATACTTCAGCTTCTTTTACACAAGCAGAAGCGTTGCGCCAAGTTGGAAAAACTGTACTCGGTGAGCCTGTTGGTGTGGAACAGATTGAAATTCTCGTTGAAAATATTGTTACCAAATTGGAACTTTCTTTTGCAGATCGCGTTATAGATTGTGGATGTGGCAATGGGCTTGTGACGTCGCGCGTGGGGATAAAAGTTCAAAATATTTTAGGCATTGATTTTAGTCAGTCTTTGTTGGATGTGGCGCAGGCTAATTATTCTGTCGAAAACATCCGATATGTGAAAGACGATCTTACAGATTTAGCAAGCTCTTCTATACAGAAAAATTATTACAACAAAGCATTCTCTTGTGAAGTTTTGCAGCATCTCGAGTTCGATTCGGCATGTTTATTTTTAAACAAGCTCACGAGACTGCTTACACCAGGATTTAAAATATTTATTTGTGGAGTTCCTGATCGTAGCAAGTTACACAAATTTTATAATACTCCTGAACGTTGGAAGCTGTATTGTCGCAACGCACAACGAAATCTCGACCAAATTGGGTACTGGTGGGGAAAAGAGGAATTGATTCGTTTGGCCACCTTAACTAATTTGAAAGCAACTTTTTTCTCACAACCTAATGTCTTATATACGGCCCATTATCGATTTGATATTCTTTTGGAGGCCCGATGAGTGATTTTGCTCATTTAGATTTTCGTTCACCAATTTTCCTTCTCGGAATGCCACGTTCGGGGACGACATGGTTGTCGCAAATTTTTGAAAGCTCCCCAGAGTGTCTTGTTCGTTTATCTCCAAACTACTCCTTTCCTCTAAAGAATAGACTTACGAAAGACTCTTGTTTGGAACAGTGGCAAGAGGTTTTGAGGCTGGCCGCTGTGAGCACTGACGAATTTCTAACCCAGAATTGGAGACGTGAAACGGGTGAGTTGACATATTTTCCTGATGCGCTGACTCGTGACCCTCTACGCATGGCGATAAAAGACACACGTTATCATGATGTTTATTTGTCAGGCATGGAATTGATGCCTCAGGCAAAAGCTATTATTATTGTACGGCATCCCGCAGCTGCGTTGTGGAGTTGGCGATCCTGTAAAGAGTTTCCTCGTTGTGCAAATTTTACTCAGGAATGGCGCACTGGTTTATGCAAAAAGTCTGGTGTTGGTGAGTACTGGGGTTTTGATGACTGGAAAAAGTTAACCAATTTATATGTTCAATTAGAAATGGAATATCCTGAGCGCTACAAAATAATTAGGTATGAAAATTTAGTAAATAACATACAAAATGAAGTTGCGGATTTATTTTCTTTTTCTGGTTTGCATCTGTCTAGACAGACGATATTGTTTTTGCAAGAAAGTCAATCTCGGCATGACTCTAGGCCTTATTCAGTATACAAAACAAAACAGGTATCCAATGCTTGGAAAGAAAATTTCCCTAAACACATTTTTTCTGAGATCTCTAATGAGCTTGTAGGTAGTGTTTTAGAGAGATTTATCTTATGAAACTTGGCATAATGCAACCGTATTTTTTCCCGTATTTTCAACAATTTCGACACATTTCTCAGTGCGATCAATGGGTACTTTTTGATACGGTTCAATATAGTCGTAAGACATGGGTCAACAGAAATCGAATTTTAGACCGGAAAATACAATGGTCTTACGTAGGCGCGTCTGTTGCTAAAGGCGCAACTCAATATCCAATAGCTGATGCGGTCTTGGGGAATGATCCATGGCGAGAAAGACTACTTCATCATCTGCGTGTCTATCAACATGAAGCTCCTTATTTTACAAAAGTAACTGCCCTTGTTGAAGAAGTATTAAAGAAACCTGCCCGGACTATAGGCGATCTAAATTTTAATTGTTTAACCGCTGTATGCACTTTTTTGGGAATTAAAACTTCTCTCACGCGGTTAAGCGAAATGCATCTCGACCTACCCAGGCAAGCTGATCCAGGCATGTGGGCTTTTCACATCTCAAGGGCTATGGGTGCAAGTGAGTATAGCAATGCTTCAGGTGGGCGTTTTTTATTTAACGAAGCATTTTATCAAAGCAATGGCATTACTCTTAGTTTTTATGAGCCTGTCAATCTGCAATACTTAACAGGTACGTTTGATTTTGTTCCTGATCTTTCGGTTATTGACACGTTGATGTGGCTCTCAAATACTGAGCTTCAACTTAGATTGTAGCTATATAATTTATATGAGACCGCTGCACAATCCTCTGATGTCGTTACGGAATTCTCTCGAAAGGTCTCGGTCGTCTGTTTCCGCCGTCGTTTAGCCGACAGCGCTGATCTTGTTTCACCTTGAGGCGGCGTTCGTCACTCCTTAGCGTAAGTGTTCCTCAACATCCCGCTTTGAGCACCGCTTTTTTCAAGTTGAAAGCCATAGCGTTGAGTAAAAATTCAAGTTCAACCTTGGCTACCCCCAGGTAACGCGTCCGGAAGAAGCCATAACTTCTTTTGAGCGTTCCGAAAGCCCGTTCCACCTTCGACCGGACGCTGCTAACTTGACGATTTGCCGCTTTTTCGGCGGGGTTCAGCGCACGGTTGCGAGCGGCCTTATGCATGATGCCGTCGGCAAGTCTCCGAGCTTGGAGCACATGCCTGTTCAACTGGCTGCTGTATCCCTTGTCCGCATAGATGCGGCCCCCTGGCATGGGGCCAATCTCATCAAGAATATCCACGAATTCCTGCGTATCCGAACGGTTGGCGGGCGTGACATGGCCGCCGAGGAGAAAGCCGTCCCGGCTGTCCGTGGCCGCATGGACTTTGTAGCCGTAATAAGCCCGGTTCCCTTTGCGCAACCAGGCCGCATCGGCGTCATCGGAGTAGCTGATGGTTACGTCCGACGCCTCGTCGTCATCTTCCTCGCGATCTTCGGGAAGAATATCGATTACTTTGAGGGGGCGGCGCGAGGAGGTGATGACGCTCGCGTCCACGATGGCTCCTTCACGTACCAGTAAGCCGCGCCGCTGGAGTTGATGGTTGAGTTTGTCCAGAAGCCGCTTCAAGACGTTTTTTTCAAGCAGGCTCTGCCGAAACCGGCAAATGGTCGAGGAATCGGGCACCTCGTCATGATCAAGGGAAAGGCCCACGAATCGGACAAAGGACAACCGATCGTACAAGCATTCCTCCACCGCCGCGTCGCTCAGGTTGTACCACCTCTGGAGCAGAAGGATTTTAAACATCGGCAACGGTGCATATGCAGGATTACCAACGGCATTGACGACTCGGCTGAGCTTTTTTCGAAGAAGCTTCTCAAACGGCTTCCAATCAATGAGGCGATCAATCTCATCCAGAAAGCATTCCTTGTGCCTGCGATGGGACACGACGTAGTCGGCAATACCGGGCTTATTGGAATTGCGCTCGCTCATGATCGCCTCCATTATTTTTGATGGAGAAAATATAGCATAATTGCCTAAAATTACAATAGAATTGTGCCATTTTTCCGTGCAACGGTCTCTATATTGTCTTTTTATGTATTTGTCTGTTTGTTTTTGAATGTAGGCCTTTGGCAACCGCGCCACAGGCGCTGTGGGTAGCTGATCGGCTCAGTTCCTCTTCGGAGGACACCCATGAAGGACACGGACCTGTATTCGCGGATTCTTGGCGTGGCCGAACCGTGGTTTGTCGAGACTGTCGAACTGAACACGGTTGATGGTCGGGTGCACATCCGCGTCGAACATGGCTCCGGGATGCGTAGGGGCGGGAACGCAAACACTCGAACCCCTCGCGATATCTTGGCGCGGCTACAGGAACCGGGAGCACTTCAAGGCCGCCATCTCCTTCTTCCGCGGCGGCCTGGACCTTTACCCGACCAGTTCGTGACAGGGGCGACCCACGGAAAACCCGGAAGAACCTTTTTTCATTTGTGCATCCCTGCCCGACGCGCTATGGCTGGGAGACGGAATCCGGTTCTTCCGGCAAAGGAGTCTTTTCATGTTCGGCATCGGCGCAACGGAACTCATCGTTATCCTGGTCATCGTGCTTGTGCTCTACGGCGGCAAACGGCTGCCGGAGCTGGGCTCCTCCTTTGGCAAGGCCATCCGCAACTTTCGCGGCGCGGGCGCCGAGCCCGATGAAATCGACGTGACCCCCGGGAAGCCCCCGGCCGCCGCCAACGGGGCCGACGACAAAAAACCGGACCCGGACACAAAAAACTCCGCCTGAGCCGCCCCCGGCCTGACCTTTGGCCTCGCCCCGGGCCATCCTGGACGGTTCGGGCGACCGTCACGCCGGGCACGACGGGCATGGCCGTCACGCCCGGTGCGACCGGCGCACCACTCTGTTCCGGCTCAAACCACGCCGAACCACCGTACCCCCTTTGCCCCCTCTACCCCCCTTCATCATGGACACACCCCGCATCGACTCCATCCAGGCCGCCCGGCAGACCATCGCCCAGGCCATGGACCGCTTCCCGGACGACGCCCTGGCCATCGCCGCCACCGGCGGCAAGGACAGCACCCTTTTGCTGCACCTGTGGCGCGAGTCGGCCGCCGCCGCCGGTCGACGCCTGCCCACGGTGCTTTTTCTGGAGGAAGGGGACGCCTTCCCGGAGATTGTGGAGTTTGTGCAGCGGCTTCGCCGCGACTGGGATCTGCCCCTGGTCACGGCCCGAAACCACGACCTGCTCGGGGACGGCCTGGCCGTGGGACAGTGGGTGGAGACGGCCCGGCTTGGGGAAGACAACCGCCGGGAACTGGCGCGCATCGGCTTTTCCGGAACCGGGTTCGCCTTCGACCCGGAGACCCTGCCGGGCAGCCACCTGGCCAAGACCGCGCCCCTGAACCGGTTTCTTGAGGCCCACGGCAAAGCCGCCCTGGCCACGGGCATCCGCCGCGACGAGCACCCGTCCCGGCAGGCCGAAGAGGCCTTCAGCCCCCGCAGCACGCCGCCCCATGTCCGCATTCACCCCCTGCTCCCCGTCCGGGAACGCGAGGTCTGGGACTACACCCTGTCCCGGGGACTGCCCTTTTGCGACCTGTACCGGGCGGGATACCGCTCCCTGGGCACGCGTTCGGGCACGGTGAAAAACGCGGACCTCCCGGCCTGGGAACAAGACCTGGAAAACACCCCGGAACGGGCCGGACGCCATCAGGGCAAGGAATCGGCCATGGCCCAGCTTCGGGCCCTGGGCTACATGTAGGGGCGGCCCCCTTCGGCCGGAAACCTCCCGGCCTGCCCGGGGCGTGTCCGTTTGGCGTGTCTGGCGGGCGCGCCTACTTTCCGGCGGCCCGACGCCTGCGGCCCTTGTCCTCCAGGCGGCAGGACGGCCCCGACGCCGCCTGCGGCCCCAGATATTTGACGAACACCTCGCCCGTGTGGCTGAAAAAGACCAGCTTGCGGCCCCTGTCTCCGCCCACATGGGACGCCGTCACCCGCAGCCGATGCCGGGCCAGGGCCTCATAGGCCGCCAGCACGTTTTTCTGCCCCACCCCGGCCTCTCCCTGGAACAGCGCCCCGGCCCCGCCGAACACCTTGCATTCCACCTCGGACAAATCCACCCCGCGCCGCGACAGGGCGCCGGCCAGCGCATCCACGGCCGCATCCACGTATCGGAACCGGTTTCCCGGGAGCAACACCTTTTCATAGTCCGCGCTGCGGGGCAAAAGGGCGTGGAAAATGCCCCCGAAACCGCAGTCGCGGGAGAAAAAGGCCACGGAGACGCACGAGCCGAGCACCGTCTGGACCATGGTCGGGCGTTCGAACACCCCGCCCTGGGCCACCAGAAGATACACGGAATCCAGATCAGGATAGAGATTTACGAGTTCGCGCATGGCTCGTCGGCGTCAAGAGGGTTTTTGGCGAACTCCAGGGCGCGCAAGGCCGCCAACATGTCCGCCGGATCAAACGGCTTGGTCAGGTAGGCCCCCGCCCCTTCCTCGAACTGGGCCTGCATCATGTTTTGCGCATCATCCAGGCTGGACAGCATGATGACCCGGGTGGGGCGCACGACGCCCGCCTGCTCCTCCATGCGCCGCATCCAGGCCAGGGCCCGGTGCCCGTCCATGGCGGGCATGAGGATGTCCATGACCACCAGATCGTAGGGCTCCCCCCGGTGCAGGGCCTGCTGGAACAGCCGCACGGCCTCGGCCCCGTCCTCGGCCTGTTCGCAACGTCCCACGTCCGCCAGGGCCTTTTCCACCAGATGGCGCTGATAGCGACTGTCGTCCACGATGAGTATGCGCGGCATTTCGTCCTCCATCTGCACGCCGTCACGCCCCCGGACGGCGTTTCTCCCCTGCGGGGGAAGCCAGGGCGGCCTGGGCCAGTCCGGGTACGTCCAGGACCAGGGCCATGAAACCTTCCTCCGTCACGGTGCCGCCCAAAATCCCCGCGACGTGGCCAAGGGCCGGGCCCAGATGCTTGAGCACGGCCTGCTTTTGGCCAAGCACCTCATCCACCAGGATGCAGAACCGCTCTCCCGCGGCCCGGACCACCACGGCATGGGCCGGGAGGTCCAGGTCGCACGGCGCCCCAGCAAGGGCGAAAAATTCCGCCAGACACAGCATGGGCGTGGGTTTGCCGCGCAGATCAAGCACCCGCCGGGTGGCGTCCGCCGCCTGCCGTCGCGGCACCTCCAGGCATTCCTCCACATAGTCCAGGTGGAAAAAAAAGGCCTGCCCCCCGGCCCGCACCTCCAGACAGTCGATGATGGCCAGGGACACGGGCAGCCGGATGGTGAAGACCGTCCCCCGGCCCGGTTCGCTGTCCACCCCGATGTCGCCGCGCAGGCTCTCGATGCCCTCCCGGGCCGCATCCATGCCCACGCCCCGACCGGACAACTCCCCCACGCCCGAGGCCGTGGACAGCCCCGGCACAAAGATCAGCGACAGCTTCTCCTGCCGCGACAGGCTCCGTCCCGGGTCCGCCAGCCCCCGGGCCACGGCGTGCTCCCACAGGGCGTCGGCGTCGATGCCCGCCCCGTCGTCCGTGACCTCGATGACCACCTCGTTGCCGTCCTGCCGGGCGCTCAGGCTGATGCGTCCGCAGACGGGCTTACCCGCGGCCCGACGTTTTTCCGGGGTCTCGATGCCGTGGTCCACGGCGTTGCGCAACAGATGCAAAATGGGGGTGTTGAGCCGCTCGATCAGCGTCTTGTCCAGCTCCGTGTTTTCGCCGTCAAGGACAAGGGCGGCCTCCTTGCCCAGGGCCGCGCAGGCGTCGCGCACCAGACGGCGGTATTTCAGAAAACTGACCTGCAGCGGCAGCATGCGCAGCCCCAGGGCCTGATCCCGAAGCAGGGCGCACAGCCTGCCCGTCTCCTCGGCGACGGTCATGAAATCCCGGTCCCCCAGGCGTCTGGCCAGGCTTTCCAGGCGGGCCTGCACAATCCCCAGCTCCCCCACCCGGTCCACCAGGATGTCCAACTCCCCGGCCGGAATGGTGATGCTCTCGATGCGCTCCAAGGACTCGTCCCGTAAACGGCGGGGACGCGACCCCTCCCAGGCCGGGGGCGCGGCCTCAGGCCCCGGCCCGGCGGCGTCCTGGCCGGGGGCGTCTTCAGCAGCGGCGGACGGTTCCGGAGTCGCCGGGGACGCCGCCAGGGCCGTAAGCCGGGCCACCTCCCCGGCGGCCTCGGCCGTCGCCTCCCCGGCGTCTTCCAGCAGCTCGCGCACCCGGCGCACCATGGACCGCACCACGTCAAAGGCCCGCAACAGCTCGCCGCCCAGGGCCACGTCCACGGGCCGCGACCCGTCGCGCACCTGGGCCAGCACGCTTTCCACGGCGTGGCACAGTTCGGCCAGGGGGGCCGCGCCCATGGCCGCGGCATCGCCCTTGATGGTGTGGGCCGCCCGGAACACGGCCTCGACCTTGGCCCGGGACTCCTGCGGCGCGGCCTTCTCCAGGTCCAGGACGGCGCTTTCAATGCCTGAAAGCTGCTCCAGGCAGCTTTCCACGAACATGTCGAAAATTTTTTCGTCCACCTCTCCCCCGCGCCGCCCGTGATTCGTCTGGGGCCCCGGCGGACCTGGCCGCTTCTGGTCCACCCCGCATGATCATTCTACGGACACCATCGCGCCCTTGTCAAAAGACGGACGTCGGGCTTGCGCCGGACATGCTCACGATATCACGCATTCTTCCCGATATTTCGACGAATCTGTGCGCAACGCCCCGGGCCAGAAAAGACAACATCCTGAAATCATGCCGCTTTTGTTCTGGCACGAAGCCTGCTTGTTCTTTCGCATCCGGCGATGAGCGTTGCATCGCCAGGCTCCCGGCGGGTGCAATGCCCGCTTCGCAGCGGATCCGTTCGACGAGGGCAAGGACGGATCCGCTGTTTTTACGGTTGCTCCGCAGGACGCGCCCCGCCCCCCGGACCCTCTTTTTCCTCGCGAACATAGGCGTAGAGCGTGGGCTTGCTGATGTGAAACAGTCGGCATATCTCCGCCACCGGCACCCTGCGCTCCCGGTACAGCGCAACCGCCGCGGCCCGCCGGGCGGCGTCCAGCCGCTTGGGACGCCCCCCCAGGCGGCCCCTGGCCCGGGCGGCGGCCAGCCCGGCCATGGTCCGTTCCCGGATCAGCCCGCGTTCAAACTCGGCCAGGGCGGCAAAGACATGAAACACCAGCCGCCCCCCCGGAGAGGCCGTGTCGAGGGATTCCGTCAGGCTGACCAGGGCCGCCCCCCGGGCCTCGATCTCCCGGGCCAGGGCGATGAGATGCGACAGCGACCGGCCCAGGCGGTCCAACCGCCAGACCACCACCGCGTCATCCTGGCGCAGCATGTCCATGAGCCGGGCAAGGCCCGGCCGGACAGCGGCCGCCCCGCCGCCGCTTTCCTCCACGATGCGCTGGCACCCGGCCGCGAGCAGGGCGTTTCGCTGCAAATCCAGATTCTGGTCCGCCGTCGACACCCGGGCGTATCCAATGCGCATGACCGGCCTCCCGGCAAAAAACCCGTGACCCAAGCGTGATTTTCTGCCTTTGATTTCCTGACGGCTTTTTTTCCCAAAAAAAGGGCGTTGCGGCAAGTCCCGGGGCGGCCGTCCGGCCAGGGCAGGAAAACGACCGTTTTCTTGCCTGTCCCGGCCTGCCGCAGCAGGCCGTTCTTGTGCCGCCCCCCCATCCGGTTCGGCGCTGCCGGGAAACCGCCCAACCTGAGGAGTCTTTCGCCTCTGCCCTCCTTATGAAAACGACCATCAATGCCAGCGTAAAAATGCCCCCGGCGCTCCATGCCCGGATCGTGTCCCTTGCGGAAACCCGCAAACGGACACCGCACGCCCTCATGGTCCAGGCCATAGAGGCTTTTGTCCTTCGCGAAGAACAGCGGGAGGCCCTGCGCCAGGAAGCCATGGCCGCGCATGAGGATTTCTTGCTGACGGGTCTGCATGTGACGGCGAAAGAGGCGGACGCCTGGCTCGCCGAACTGGAAGCGGGCAAGGATGTGGAGCCGCCCAAATGCCACGTGTAGAACTGGCGTGGACGCCTTCTGCGCTCCGGGGAGTGCAGAGGGCCTACCGTTTCCTGGCCGAAAAGGACCGGGACGCGGCGAAGGCCGCAGCGGGGACCATCAGAAAGCAGGCCGCCCTTTTGCAAAAGTTTCCCGTCGCCGGGCGGCTGGTTGACGACTTGGACCCGGAACACCGGGAATTGCTCATTCCGTTCGGGGTGACCGGGTATGTGCTGGTCTACGAGGTTAGCGCCGAACGGATCCTCGTGCTGGCCGTGCGCCACCAAAAAAAAGCCGGATACTGACCTGCCGCCGCGGCGGGTCAGGCCTTTGGCAGGAAACAGTTCCTCCTGGAGTTTCATCCGGAAGCGGGAACCGACACAAAGCAAGCGAAACGCGCCCGAACGCTGCACGGGCCGTTTGGCGAAAGCGCTTTCGGCCTTTGGAACCGCTGCGGTGCGGGCAAGGCGCAAAACACGCCCGTTGAGCGGCTTTTGGCGGGGCGCGGCCGGGTGGGACGTTTACGCCCCCAGCCCGCAAAAATTCCTGTCCCCGGTCTGATGACAACGAACGAAGCACTAACAATCAATGCCCCGGCCTGATGCGAACGCAGGGGACGCCCCCAAAGAAGGCCCCGGCCGCAAAAAGGGACATCCGCCGGGGGGTCGCCGTCCGTTTCGGTCGGCACAGTGCGAAATCGGACGGCCTGCGAATCTGGCCGGAAGAAAAATATTTATTTTCGGTATCAGCAAAAAAATGGCGGAGGCGAGACGGCCGCAAGCCGCCGGAAATGTTCGTTTTCCGGTTCCTGGGGCCCGGGGCGGGCCGGGATTGGGGGGCAAAGATCCGGATTGCGGCGGTTCTTTCCCTTTTTTCCGATTTGCGGCATATATTGTCGGCCCCAAACGGCGTCAGCAGGAACCACGAGTCCCCAGTTTGACAAATTTGCCCAAAGATGAAAATATGGAAAAAATCAAAATAAGGTGTCGGCAATCATGGCCAAACCGTTGATCATCACCATTGGCAACAACAAGGGCGGCGTGGGCAAATCCACTACTTGCGTCAATCTTTCCGCTGGGATAGCCGCTCAGGGCTACCAGGTTCTGGTCATCGACGGCGACCCGCAATCCAACACCACATCTACGCTTTTACCAGATTTTGGGTTGAGGGAAAATTACAGTCTGGTCAAGGCCTTGGAAGACCCCGAGGGGGCGTTTAGCCCCAATGCCTGTCCCACCCGCACGGAGCATCTGGAGATC